>NZ_BAABHS010000015.1:0-226724 GCF_039542225.1 Yinghuangia aomiensis
CGCCGCGGCCGACGACGGCCCCGCCCGCGCCCGCCGCCGCACCGCCGGCCGCGGCTCCGGCGGCCGCGTCCGCGGCGTCCTGCTCGGCGCCGGTCAGTCTGAAGAAGCAGAAGCTCGTCAACATGGAGAAACGTCTCGCCGACGAGGGGCACCCGCGTCTGCTGAGCCTCACCAAGCAGGCCGCGGTGAGCCTGGAGAAGCGCGGTCTCGGCGAGCACACCGCCCGCGTGGCACTGTGCCTGGACATCTCCGCGTCGATGCACAAGCTGTTCGAGAGCGGGAAGGTGCAGGCGCTGATCGAGCGCGTCCTGTCGCTCGGGCTGCGGTTCGACGACAACGGCGAGGTCGACGTCTTCCTGTTCGGCGTCGAAGGCCACGAGGCCGGCACGCTCGGCCTCGGCCAGTACCAGGGCTGGGCCGACGTGATCCTGCGCAAGTACCCGCTGGAAGGCGGCACGGACTACGCGAAGGCGATGCAGCTGGTCCGGGAGAGCTATTTCAAGACGTCGGCGCCGCGCCACGGTCCGGTGCCGGACCGGCTGCCGGTGTACGTCATGTTCATCACGGACGGCATGACGTCGTCGCAGGAGGCCACCCGCCAGCAGGTCATGCACTCCAGCTACGAGCCGCTCTTCTGGCAGTTCATGGGCATCGGCCCGTCGCCGAAGGCGGTCGACCTGCAGAAGGCCGACGGCGACGCGGACGCGCCGGGCGCGCCGAAGAAGAAGATGAAGCTGTCCGAGCGCCTGGCGAACAAGCTCGTGGAGAAGCTCGGCGGCGGCTTCGGGTTCCTGGAGGAACTCGACAACATGCCCGGCCGCTACACCGACAACGCGGCGTTCTTCGCGGTCACCGACCCGGCGAACATCTCCGACGAGATGCTGTTCGACCTGATGATGGAGGAGTACCCCGACTGGCTGAACCGGGCGCGGAGCATGGGATTGCTGCGGCCGTGACCGCGCGGGGAGCCGCGGCCCGTGCGTAGAGTGCGAGCGTGAGCGTACCCAACATCATTCTGAACAACGGGGTTTCGATTCCGCAGCTGGGTTTCGGCGTGTGGCAGGTGCCTCCCGCCGAGACCCGGGCGGCGGTGCGGACGGCGCTGGAGGCCGGCTACCGCAGCATCGACACCGCGGCGGCGTACGAGAACGAGAGCGGGGTCGGCGAAGCCCTCGCGGACTCCGGGATCCCGCGCCAGGACCTGTTCGTCACCACGAAACTGTGGAACCGGAACCAGGGCTACGAGACGACGCTGCGCGCGTTCGACGACAGTCTCGCGAAACTGGGCCTGGACTATGTCGACCTGTACCTCATCCACTGGCCGATGCCGGCCGCCGACCGGTACATCGACACGTGGCAGGCGTTCGAAAAGCTGTACGCCGACCGGCGGATCCGGGCCATCGGGGTGTCGAATTTCCAGATTCCGCATCTCGAGCGGCTGTTCGAAAGCTCGGGCGTGGTTCCTGCGGTCGACCAGGTCGAATTGCATCCGTATTTGCAGCAGAGGGAACTCCGGGCGTTCCACGAGGAATTCGGCATCCGCACGGAGGCGTGGAGCCCGCTGGCCAAGGGCGGCGCGCTGCTGACCGACCCGGTGGTGGCGGACATTGCGGCCAAGCACGGGCGCAGCACGGCGCAGGTGGTGCTGCGGTGGCACCTCCAGCTCGGCACCATCGTGATCCCGAAGTCGGTCACTCCGGCGCGGATCCGGGAGAACATCGCGGTGTTCGACTTCGCGCTGGACGAGGCGGACATGGCGGCGATCGCGGGGCTGGACCGGGGGCGGCGGACGGGGCCGGATCCGGAGACGTTCAACCTGGGCTTCGACGGGGCGTGACCGTCGGGGTGTAGCCGACGGGAGTCGGAGTCCGGCACGGCAAACCGGGACATTTCCCGCTTTCCGCTGCGCCGTGTCGCCTGGCCGCGGGAGCGTTGCTGTCCGAGCATGGGTCGGAATGGACAGCAACGACGCGCCCTCCGGCGAGGCATCGGCCGAAACGCGCCTACCCCCGACCTGGCCGTGGGCGTTGTTCCGGTCGCTGGCGACGGTCGTCCTGGTGGTCGTCGCCTATTACGTGCTGCCGGACGAGCTGCACTCCGCATCGGACGGCATCCGGGTGGGCGGGTTCGTCGTGTGCGTGCTCGGCTTGGCCGCGCTGATGGTCTACCTGATCCTGCGGCCGCCGACCGGGGGCGTCCCGGCGCGGGCGGAGGGGCTGCTGATCACGGCGCTCATCTCGGTCGCGTTCTTCGCGACGATGTACTACCGGCTGTCGCAGCAGCCCGGGCAGTTCAGCGGCCTGGTGACCCGGACCGACGGGCTGTACTTCACGCTCGTCACGGCGGCGACGGTCGGCTACGGCGACATCCATCCGTCCGGCCAGGGTGCCCGCATCGCCGTGATGATCAACATCGCGTTCAACCTGGTGTTCCTCGGCGCCGGCGCCTCGGTCGCGATGGACCGGATCAAGCAGCGGAGGCGGGAGCATCCTTAGCCGGCGCGTCGTCGGCCGCCGCGTCCGTGTTGTCCGCCGGCTCCTCCGCTACGGCGGCCTTGCCGCGGCCCCGGAACCACAGCCCCGCGCCGGCCACGGCGAGCATGCCGACAGCGGCGGTGAGGACGACCGGCATCGACAGGCCGTTGCGGACCGACGCACCCGCGGCGACCTGCACCATCGTCGCGGGCAGCAGCCCGATGACGGTGCCGACGGCGAAGTGCTTGGTCCGGATGCCGGTGGCCGCCGAGCCGTAGTTGACGACGAAGCCCGGCATGATCGGCACGAGCCGCAGCAGGATGACGGGGACGACGCCGTGCCGGGTCAGCCGCGCGTCGAGGTCGGCGAGGGCTTGCTTGCGGTGCAGCCAACGGCGCACCCGGGCCCGGCCGAGTCGGCGGCCGACGGCCAGGGCGAGCAGGCTGCCGAGGGTCGCGCCGACCATCGCCACGATGGTGCCGAGGAACGCCCCGAAGAGGGCGCCGGCGGCGGGCGCGAACAGCGTCTTCGGGATGAAGAACGCCACGCCGACGATGCATATCGCGACGAAGAAGAGCATGACGACCGGCGTCGGATAGTGCGTCCAGAAGCCGTGGTCGAGGAAGTCGCGGAGTGTGGTGAGCACGTCGTCGGCGGTGCCGGTGACGGCGCGCCAGGCATCGAGGACGGCATCGGGCATGGCCGGTTCCCCCTGAGGCCGGGCGCGGGCGGGATTCGGTGGCGGTTGGGTCGGGTGACCTGGCGATTGTACGGGCGGGGCGGGGGCTGCCGTGGGGACACCCGCCGACGAAAACCTACCGACCACTAGGTTTTCATGCCACGATACGTCCATGACCACCGCTCGCCACCGCTTCCGCGGCCCCGCAGCAGCCCCGTACGAAGACCCGTCGCTCCCCGTCGCCGAGCGCGTCGAGGACCTCCTCGGCCGCATGACGCTGGAGGAGAAGGCCGGACTGATGTTCCAGACGATCGCGATGATGGGCCCCGACGGCGCCCTCCTCGACGACCCGGAGGACCCGGCGACCTCCGGGATGGGTCCGACGGTGCGTCAGATGGTCGACGACCTGAACATGACGCACTTCAACCTGCTCGGCGGCGCGGCACCCGCGCAGATCGCCGCCTGGCACAACCGGATCCAGGAGATCGCGCTCGGCACGCGCCTCGGCATCCCGATCACGCTCTCCACCGACCCGCGCCACCATTTCACCGACAACCCCGGCACGGCGGCCATGGCCACCGGCTTCTCGCAGTTCCCGGAGACCTGCGGTCTTGCCGCGGTCGGCGACGAGAAGCTCGTCCGCGAGTTCGCCGACCTCGCCCGCCGTGAATACCTCGCGGTCGGCATCCGCCTGGCGCTCCACCCGCAGATCGACCTGGCCACCGAGCCGCGCTGGTCGCGGATCAACGGCACCTTCGGCGAGGACGGCGAGCTGACCGGCCGCATGGTCGCCGCGTACATCCGCGGCTTCCAGGGCGACGAGCTGGGCACCGAGTCGGTCGCCACCATGACCAAGCACTTCCCCGGCGGCGGCCCGCAGAAGGACGGCGAGGACCCGCATTTCCCGAACGGCCGCGAACAGGTCTACCCGGGCGACAACTTCGAGTACCACCTGGCGCCGTTCCGCAAGGCCCTGGAGGCCGGCACGTCGCAGATGATGCCGTACTACGGCATGCCGGTGGACACCGACATGGAGCCCGTCGGCTTCGGCTTCAACAAGGGCGTCGTCACCGGGCTCCTCCGCGAGGAACTCGGCTTCGACGGCATCGTGTGCACCGACTGGGGCCTGATCTGCGACGCGCCGATCATGGGCGAGGTGCACGTGGCGCGCGCGTGGGGCGTCGAGCACCTCGGCGAGTCCGAGCGTGTGCAGAAGGTCATCGAGGCGGGCTGCGACCAGTTCGGCGGCGAGGACGTCCCCGAGCTGGTCGTCGGGCTGGTGCGGGCCGGCAAGGTGGCAGAGGAGCGCATCGACGAATCGGTGCGGCGCCTGCTCCGCGAGAAGTTCGTGCTCGGCCTGTTCGACGAGCCGTTCGTCGACGTCGACGCCACCGCGGCCCTGGTCGGCACGCCGGAGGGCCTCGAGGCCGGCCGGATCGCGCAGAGCCGGTCGATCACCCTCCTGAAGAACGCCGAAACCCCGGCGGGCCCGGTCCTGCCGCTGGCCGAAGGCACCCGCGTCTACGTCGAGGGCGTCGCCGCGGACGTCGCCGACGGGTACGGCACGGTCGTCGCCACGCCGGAGGAGGCGGACGTGGCGATCGTGCGCCTGCGGACGCCGTACGACGAGCGCCCCGGCTTCTTCCAGAGCTTCTTCCACTCCGGCACGCTCGCCTTCGGCGACGCGGAGCTGGCGCGCATCCTCGACCTGTGCGCGAAGGTGCCGACGGTGGTCGACATCTACCTGGAGCGCCCGGCCGTCATCCCGGAGATCGCCGACGGGTCGGCCGCCCTGGTGGCGAACTACGGCGCGGCCGACGGCCCGCTGCTGGACGTGCTGTTCGGGCGCCGGGCGCCGGAGGGCAAGCTGCCGTTCCAGCTGCCGCGGTCGATGGCGGACGTCGAGCGGCAGCGGTCGGACGTGCCGAGCGACGGCCAGGACGCGGTCTTCGAGTTCGGACACGGGTTGTCGTACTGATCCGGATCCGACGCAGGGGACACCCCCGAGGCCCGGCTTCGCCGGTCGGTCCTCGGGGGTGTTCGTCATGGGGCGACTCCGGTTTCCGGGGTCGTCGGCTCTTCCGCCGGCCGGGCACACTTGGGGGGACGCGACCGGAGGGGGACGCTGATGAGCGGGTACAGCCACCACAAAGACGACGTGCTGAAGCGGCTGCGGCGGATCGAGGGGCAGGTACGCGGGCTTCAGCGGATGGTGGACAACGACACGTACTGCATCGACGTGCTGACGCAAGTGTCCGCCGTGACACGGGCGTTGCAGTCGTTCGCGCTCGCACTGCTGGACGAGCACATGGCCTGTTGCGTGGCGGAGGCGATCGCCGCGGGCGGGGAGGACGCGGACGCGAAGGTGCGGGAGGCGTCGGCGGCGATCGCGCGGCTGGTCAAGTCGTAGGGCGGGGCGGTGCCTTCGGCCCGTCAGGCGCCGGCGGGGTTGGTGCCGGTGGCGTTCTGCTTGACGTACCGGCTCCACGGGCGCACCAGGATGGGCCGGGTCCACAGCAGGAAGCCGCCGCCGGGGGGCGATACGACGCCGCCGCGGGCGGGGTTGCCCGCGTACCAGACCTTGGTGCCGTCGTAGGGGCGGAGCCGCCGGGCCCGGCGGGCGGTGGCGACCACGGCCAGCACGTGCTGGGCGCCGTCGCCTGCCGGGTCGATGAGGACGAGCACGGACTGGTTCCCGCCGCCGGGCACGGTCGGCGGCTCGTGGAAGCGGCAGGTGCAGGCGACCCAGGGGCGCCGGGTGAGGACCCGGCGCATGCGAGTGGCCTGCACGTGCGCGACGAGACCGAAGACCACGCAGCAGCCGGAGACGAGGATGAGGAGCAGCGTCCAGGCGGCGGGCAGGTCGGCGTAGCGTTCCACGCCCCACCCGGCGGCGTAGAGCATCGCCCCGACCAGCATCAGCGCGCAGGCGCGGAGCCGGTACCCCCGCAAAGCCCGCCGGGTGGCCGGCTCCGCCAACGCCGATCCCTCAGGCGGCGTCGGCACGAGGGACCTCATGGCATGCCAGCCTAAAGCCTTTCCGGAAGATCGTTCCGGACCGGGCCCCGGAGGGGGGATCGGGGGCGAGGAACGGCGGCCGCGGGACCGGGCCGGGGCCGGGCCGGGACCGGGAAATCGGCTCCGGCCTGCGGGGATTCGGAGCGGGGCGGACGGGGCCGACGGCGGCCGAGCAGGGCGGGGCGGCATCGGCGGGGCGGCGGGACGGCGATCGGGGGGCGGGCCGCGCTCGGCCGACGAGGCGCGTGCGGCAGGCCGCCGGCACCGGGCGATCGGCGGCGGTAGCGGGGCACCCGGACCGACACGTCACGAGGACCCCGCGCCCCGCCGTCGGGCCGCGAGGCGGTGTCGGCCGGTCGACGTGCGGCGACGAGTTCTGCCGGGGCCGGGAGAACCGCGAGGCCGTCCGGATCAGGCCGACGCCGGACAGCCGCGGCCCCTGGCGGCCTTGCCGGGGAGTCCTCTGGGCGACGGATCCGAGGTCTCCCTCGGCACCCCCGACAGGCGCTGCGGCGACAGGACACACGGCGTGGCCTCCTCGCCCCGGGGTGGGGATTCCCCCACACCGGGTCGGCGAGTTTCGGGATACCGGTGGAGTGGGGCGCGTTCGTAGCGTCTTCGGTGTTCGGCCGTAGCGTGCGGCCGACGCGAGCCGGATCGGAGACGACCGTGATCTTCCTCTTCCTGCGCCGCATGGGTCACCGGGCTCGGCTGGTGACCGGTCTCGTGTGCGTGGCCGCCGGGCTGGTGCTGGTGGCTGCTTCGGCCGTGGTCGCGGCCTTGCTGCCGCACGGTGTCGCGTTGGCGGTGATCGGTGCCGGAATCACCGCTTTTGCACTGCGGGGCGAGCGACGCGGGCGGACCGCAGCGGTCGAGGCGAGCCGGGCGGCCGAACCGGCCGCCGCGCCGGAGCCGCCGCTCGTCGGCCGGTCGCGCCTGGAGAGCGGCGGCCGCGGTCCATGCCCCTCACCCCCGTCGCCGCACACCCGCACCCGCACCCGCACCCAAGCCACCGCACCCGCCGCGCCATCATGATCACCACAACCAAGGGGGTGAACCCGTGACCGAGAACCCGCCCGCACCGACGACCCGCAGCCGCCTGCGCCGGTACGCCGCCGTCCCGGCCGGGCTGTACCGCTGCGTCGTCCTCGTCGCGCTGACCGTCCTCGTCCCCGCGGCCGGCGGAGCCGCTGCGTGGGGCGGAGGTGTGCTGGCCTACGGCTGGTCCGACGGCTGGTCCGCCCCCTGGGTCCTCCGAGCGCTCGCCCGCCTCGGCGAGACCCTGCTCGTCGCCGTGTGGGTCCTCTCCGCGGTGCAGACCGTCCACGCCGCCCTCGGCCGCGTCCTCGCCCGCGCCGCGCGGCGCATGGCGCACCGCTGGCTCGGTCTGCGGCTCGACGTCACGTACCGGGGACCCCGGCCGGTGACGCGGATGGCCACCGGGCATTGGTGGGACGGCCACGAGTACCACAAGTCCGAGCGCGAGGCCCGCCGCAAGGCACGCATGAACGCCCGGTTCCACGACCCCCAGTTCCGGTGGGACGGGGTATGGATCCTGGTCGCGGGCGTGACCGTGCTGCCCGTGGCGGCGGCGCCCCCGGCGGCACTCGCCGTCGGCATCGCCCTGCTCGTCACCGCGCACCCGCTCGGCGGCGTCCTCCTCGTGCTCGGCGGCCTCGCCGCGGCGCCGTTCGCGTGGCGCATCCTCGGGCCGATCGCCGCGCGCTTCCTCGGTCCGATCCCGCGCACGCGCCTCGGCCGGCGGGTGGACGAACTCGAGGCCGTCCGCGCCGACATGACCCAGACGCAGGCCGCCGAACTGGAACGCATCGAACGCGGACTGCACGACGGCGCCCAAGCCCGCCTCGTCGCCATGGGCATGTCGGTGCAGATCGCCGAACGCCTCGTCGACGCCGACCCCGAGCGCGCCAAGGCGATCCTGTCCGACGCCCGTGCGTCGTCGGTGGCCGCGCTCGAGGAACTGCGGTCACTCGTCCGCGGGATCAACCCGCCGGTCCTCACCGAACGCGGTCTCGTCGACGCCGTCCGGGCCGTGGCGCTGGACGCGCCGGTGACCGTCACCGTCGGCAGTTCCGTACCGTCCCGTCCCGAACGCCCGGTCGAGTCGGCGCTCTACTTCGCCGTCGCGGAACTCCTCGCCAACACGGCCAAACACGCCCGCGCGACCCGTGCCACCGTCGAACTGGTCTACGCGGAAGGCGTCCTCACCGCGACGGTGACCGACGACGGCGCGGGCGGGGCCGATGCCTCGGCAGGCTCCGGGCTGCGCGGGATCGAACGCCGAATGGCCGCCTTCGACGGCCTCCTCACCGTCGACAGCCCGGTCGGCGGTCCGACGCGAGTGACTGTGGCGGTGCCATGCGTGTTGTCGTAGCCGAAGACCTGTTCCTGCTCCGGGACGGCCTGGTCCGCCTGCTCGAAGCCTTCGGCCACACGGTGGTCGCGGCCGTCGACACCGGGCCCGCGGCGCTCGACGCCATGCTGGCCGAACGCCCGGACGTGGCCGTGGTCGACGTCCGGCTGCCCCCGACGTTCTCCGACGAGGGCTTGCGCGCCGCGCTCGCCGCCCGCCGCGAAGTCCCCGCGATGCCGATCCTGATCCTGTCGCAGCATGTCGAGCAGTTGTACGCACGCGAGTTGCTCGCCGACGGCCAAGGCGGCATCGGCTACCAGCTCAAGGACCGGGTGCTCGATGCCGACCAGTTCATGGACGCCTTGGAACGGGTCGCACACGGCGGCACGGCCCTCGACCCGGCCGTGGTCGCCAAGCTCCTCGGCGGCCCGATGCGCGCAGACCCGCTGGCAGCACTCACCGAACGGGAGCGCTCGGTCTTGGCGTTGTTGGCCGAAGGGCTGTCGAACGGCGCCATCGCGAGCCGCCTGGTGCTGAGCGAGGGCGCGATCAGCAAGTACTCGACAACGCTCTTCACCAAGCTGGGCTTGGCGGAAGCGGGCGAGGACACGAACCGCCGGGTACGGGCCGTCCTCACCTATTTGGGCGCCGACGCCTGACGCCGCTGCGCCCCGGGCCCGGCGCCCGCCACACCCCGCCGGGTCGCCGCCGCCCACGCGGCCGGCGGCAGGAACAGCCGCTCGTCGACGCTGCCGTTCCACTCGACGTCGACGCCGTGGCGGGCGAGCGCCTCACGTGCCAGCACACCGATCTCGACACTGGCGGCGTCGTGGTCGGCACGGCTGCGCCCGGACCGCTTGAACGCCCCGTAGGTGAGGTACAGCCCTTCGCCACGCCGCGCCCGGGCCAAGTCCTGCGCGTGGTAGAAGACCGCACCGCGGACCGGGTCCTCGTCGGATTCACCATCCCCGTACGCGAGTTCCTCGTCCTCGAGTTCGTCGGACAGCGTCTCGGCCCGTTGCTCGGCCTCGTCCCATCCGTCCGACTGCGTGACTCCGGCATTCCGCAAGGCGACGACCCCCGCCCGCATCAGCTCGCCGAACGCCCGATCGATCGCATCGCCCCTGCCGTCGGTCACCATGAGCCGGAACCCTGGCCCCGCCGCCCGACGCCGACGGCGTCATCGCCGGATCGAGCGCGCGGCCGGACCGGACTCCTCTCCGGAGTCGCCTGGTGCTCCCCGACGAGGAGGCCGGCATCGATGGGGACCTCGCGGATGGCAGTGGCAGCGGCATCCACGGGCTTCGCCAACGTGCCGGCCGAGTTCCGATGCCCACGGACTGCCGGTTCGAGCCGGGCGCAGGCCGGGACGAGATCAGCCCGCTGTTCGAGGCGCTGAAGGGCGCGTGGCAGCACAGCGGGGCGACGTCCACTGCTGTCCGCGTGTCGACGGGGCCGCTGCGAGTTCGCGGCCCGCAAGGTCTGCGCCGCGCCCGGCATAGTCCGGTCGGCGCAACGCTCCGAGCGCTCAGCGGACCGAACCAACCGCGTTGTCCCACGGCTTCGCTAGTCTCCCGCTCCATTCAAGGCCATGCACGGCCATGCACGGCCATGCACGGCAGGCGACGGAGGCAAGGCGGGCGTATGGAGATCTGGACCGACGGAACGACCATCGTGCAGGCCTGCGACACCGCCGGCGAGATCCGCGTGTTCCGGTCCGGCGCCCGCGTCGGCAGGACCGCTCCGGAACGCCCGCTCCCGTGGAAGACCCCGCTCGCCGTCGACCCGGGGGCCGACCGCATCTGGGCCGGCCGCCACGCGGACGCGTACCGGTTCGCCGACGCGTCCCCGTTGGAGACCGGCGGCGACGTGGTCCTCCGTCTTGCCGCGCTCGGCGACGGGCGGCTCGCCGCCGTCCTGCCGCCGCGTGCGGGCAGCGAGGCGTGCCGTCTGGCGGTCGGCCTGCCGGGGGCGTGGGAGCGCGAGGTGGTCCTGGCCGACCTGCACGACGTCCGCGACCCCGACGTCGGCATGGCGATGACCGACGACCGGCCCGTGTCCCGGGAGGTCGGCGGCGACCCGACACTCACCGCCACCGCACACGGCATCGTCGTCGCGGACGGGCAGCGCGGGGTCGTCGCGCACTTCGGCACCGGCCTCGACCTGCTCGGCCTTTGGTACGCGGGCGGCGTCGACGAAACCGAACTCCTCGGCTACGCGACCGCGCACGGCGTCCTCGCCACCGCCCGCTGGGCCGCCCGCGACACGCTGGTCTTCCGACTCACCCCGGACGGACCGCGGAAGCTCGTCGCCGAGTACGGGGCGGTGGCGATGCCCGCGGACGACGACCGCATCTGGGTCGTCGGCAACTTCGACGTCCGCCTCCTCGATGCGGATGGCACGGCGATCGCCAAGGCGACCGGCCCGCGCGGCCTCGTCCAAGCCGCCCACGCCGCCGGCACGCACTGCGCCATCGGGACGACGACAACGGTGACGACGCTCGTCGCGGCCGGGGGCGGCATCACCACGACCGCCACGCCCGTGGAGGAACTCACCGACGTCTTCGCTGTGTTCCCGTCCGAGCCCGCCGAGACCACCCGGCTGAGCGCAGCCGTCTCGCAGCACAACCACCGCCACGGCTACTCGTCCCACGAAGGCCCGACCGGCACCCACCACATCGTCGTCCCCCAGGTACGTCCGGGCCGGGACGCCGACGTCGCGAACGCCTTGCACGCGGCCGGCGCGATCGTCGTCGAGACGCACCCGCACCACGACGACGCCCCCCGACGCCCCTGCTGCGAGGGACCGTTGGCGCTCTGAACCGCGCCCCGGCGGTCAGCGCCGCCGGTTCTCCTTGCGCCGGACGAACTTCAGTCCGGACCAGTCCTCCCCCACCGCCGCCACCTTCACGTCGACGAGGCCGGTGAGGAGGAACAGGTCGCGCAGGTCGTTCTCGGTGATGTCGCTGACGTGCCCGGCGGCCTTGCGGGGCCACAGGATCCACAGCGCGGCGGTGTCGCGGAGCGCCGCGGCGAGCACCGTCGCCTCGTCGGCGAGCACGGCCTTCTCCCGGAAGAACGCCAAGGCCACGTCCGCCTCGCCGACGGCGTCGCGGACGGTCTGGACGCCGTCGGGGATGTCCGGCAGCAGCCAGCCGCGGGGCACGTGCCGCAGGACCAGCGTGTGCCCGGGTTTGAGACCGAGCTTCTTGGCGAGCTGAGTACCGGAGTAACCGGCGGCCATGGGTGGTCCTTTGCGCGGCGCGGCGGGCGAACGGGGCGAGCGGACGAGGTGGGCGGACGAGGCGGGAGCCGGGCGTCGATCGCTCGCCGCCCGCTGCGAGATCCCTGCTTCCTTCGCGGCCCGGCCGAGCGACCCGAGGCGGCCGCCGGGGAGCGGCAATACCCCGGCAGGCGGATCGGGCATGCCGAAGCAGAGCCGCACGGAGCCACTCTAAGCGCGGATGGGTCGAAACCGGGCGGACCCGGGCGCGTCACCCCCCGCCGCGGCCCGCCGCCTCCCGCAGCTCCGTCTTCTGCACCTTGCCCGTCGCGTTGCGCGGCAGGGCGTCCACCACGACGAAGCTCCGCGGCACCTTGAAATTCGCCATCCGCTCGCGGCACCACGCGTCGATCTCCGCCGGGTCGGGCACGGCCGCGCCCGGCTTCGGGATCAGGTACGCCTGGCCCACCTCGCCGAGCCGCCCGTCCGGCACCCCGATCACCGCGGCCTCCGACACCGCCGGATGCCGGGTCAGCACCTGCTCGACCTCGGCCGGGGAGACGTTGAACCCGCCGACGATGAACATGTCCTTGAGCCGGTCGGTGATCGCCAGGTTGCCGCGGATGTCGAGCGTGCCGATGTCGCCGGTGTGCAGCCAGCCGTCCGGGTCGACGGCCTGCGCGGTGGACGCCGGGTCGTCCAGGTAGCCCTCGGTCACGTTGTAGCCGCGGACCCACACCTCGCCCGGCTCGCCGGTCGGCAGGTCGCTGCCGTCCGGGCCGACGATGCGGACCTCGACGGACGGCAGCGCGCTGCCGTTGGTCGTCGCCACGGTCGCCGCGTCGTCGTCCTCCCGGCACATCGTCGCGGTGCCGTGGCATTCGGTGAGGCCGTAGGCGGTGATGAACCGCTCGAACGGCAGTTCGGCCCGGCAGCGTTCGACGAGTCGGACGGGCACCACCGCGGCCCCGGTCGCGGCCAGTCGCAGCGACGACAGGTCGTACGCGTCGCGGTCCGGGTGGTCGAGCAGCGACGCGAAGATCGTCGGCGCGCCGATCAGCACGCTCACCTTGAGCCGGTCGACCAGTTCCAGCACCTTCCCCGGGTCGAACACGGCGAGCGGCAGGATCGTCGCGCCGCGCGTCAGGCACGACAGCACCGCCGACTGGCCGCCCGTGTGGAAGAACGGCAGCGGGACGAGGTAGCGGTCGCCTTCACGGATGCCCCAGATGCCGCTGTACGCCGCGTACAACCGCACCAGGGCCCGGTGGTTGAGCAGAACGCCCTTGGGAGTGCCGGTGGTCCCCGAGGTGAAGATGATGTGCGAGTGGTCGTTCGGCCGGATCGAGTCCATCGTCGCGAGGGCGTAGTCCTCGGTCAGGGCGTCCGCCCCGGACACGAAGTCGTCCCAGGAAGCGGAGCCGGGGCCGAGGTCGACGGTGAGGCGGAGGTCGGGCAGCGGCTCTTCCTCGGCGGCGCGGGCCAGGGCCCCGAGGTAGTCGTAGCCGAGGAAGCCGTCGTCCGCGAACACCGCGACGGCGCGCGATCGGCGCAGCAGGTCCGCGGCCTCGCCGCCGCGGTAGCGGGTGTTGATCGGGACGACGGTCGCGCCCGCCGTCACCGCCCCGAGTGATGCGACGAGCCAGCGGGCCGAGTTCGGCGCCCAGATGCCGACCCGGTCGCCCGGCACGATGCCGTGCGCGCCGGCGGCGCGGGCGAACTCCAGGACCTCGTCGGCCAGCCGGCGGAACGACAGGACCGTTTCTCCGTCCACCACCGCCTCGGCGTCGCCGTAACGGTCGCCGGCCGCGCGGACGAGATGTGCGACGGTCTGTCTCACGGAGCAGTCCCTCCCGGAGTGGGGGCGTCGGGCGCGTCCCGGGCGAGGGCGGCGAGTTCCGCGGTGCGCACCTTGCCCGCCTCGGTCCGCGGGAGCGCCTCCACCGTGGCATAGCGCACCGGAACCTTGAAGGGGGCGAGGTGTTCCCGGCACCAGGCATCCAGCACAACCGCGTCGATTCCGCCCGGGGTACGCGGCACCACGACCGCCCACGGCACCTCGCCGAGGCGCGGATCCGGTACGCCGACCACCGCGGCCTCGGCGACCCCGGGCGCGGCTCCGAGGACCTCGGCGACCTCGGCCGGGAACACCTTGAGGCCACCGCGATTGATCATGTCCGACGCGCGGCCGTCGATCCACAGGAAGCCCTCGGCGTCGACGCGCCCGATGTCGCCGGTGCGGAACCAGCCGTCGGGGTCGAGGCGGTCGGCGAGTCCGGAGCCGTTCGCGTAGCCGTCGGCGATTGCGGGGGTGCGGACCCACAGTTCGCCGGAGGCGCCGCGGGGCAGGTCGGTGCCGTCGTCGTCCCGGATGGCGAGCGCCACGCCGTCGTGCGGGCGGCCGACGGCGCCGAGCTTGGCCTCGCCGTGCGCGCGTGCGTCGGCGGCGTTCCAGCCGACGATCTCGCCGCCGATCTCGGTCTGGCCGTAGCAGTTGAGCACGGTGATGCCGAACCGGTCGCGGAACCGGCGGGCCTGGAACGGGGACAGCGGGGCGGTGATGCTGCGGATGTAGGCGAGCGGGGCCAGGTCGGCGACGGCCGCGTCGTCGGTGAGCATCACCATCGCGGCGGGCGGCAGAACGACGGACCGGATCTTGAACCGGCGCACGTACCCGGCGAACCGCCGCGTGTCGAACCGCTCCATGAGCACCACCGGCGCCCCGACCCGGAACGCGAAGAGGACGTTGTAGATGCCGGCCCAGAGGGACAACGAGGTCGGGATCAGATTCGGCATCGGATCGGCCCGGGGCTTGCGGCCGGCCCCGACGAGCTTGGCGAGCACGGGTTCGAGCAGCGCGGAGATCCCGGAGTGGCGGAGGAGGACGGGTTTGGGCGGGCCGGTGGTCCCGGAGGTGAACTGGATGAGGGCGGTATCGGGGGTGTGGGCGGAGTGGGGTGGGGCGGCGGTGTCCGGGGACCGCGTGGAATCCGCCGCACGCGCCGACCACGCGTACGAGCCGCCGCGCCCGCACGCCTCGATCACCTGCCGCCCCGGAAACCGCTCCGTCCCCGCACCGCCCGCGACGATCGCCGCCGGACGCACCTCGCCGAGCACGTGCGCCAGCTCGCGGTCGGTCAACCGCGGGTTCAGCGGGACGTACACGGCCTCGGCGAACCACACGCCGAACAGTGCCGCGACCGTGTCCGCCCCGTCGGCGGACATGACCGCGACGGCTTGGCCCGGGCGCACCCCGACGGCCCGCAGACGGTCGGCGAGCGCGAGGGCCCCGACGCGCAGTTCGGCCCGCGTGACCTCACGGGCCTCGGAGTGGATCGCGACGGTGCCGGTATCTCCGGGACGGGGGTCGAGGAGCGCCGTGAGCCGGAGTTGGGAGGAGTCAACGCTCATGAGGGCTCCCCGGCGGCGCGGCTCCCGTCGGGCGGTGCGGAGTCGGCGGCGGCGGATCGGGGTGCGCTTGCGCCGCCCGCGGCCGCTGCCCCTTCCGGTGCCACCCATCGCGGCTCGCGCTTCTCGGCGAACGCCCTCGGCCCCTCCTCCTGGTCCGGATGCCCCCACATCGAGACCAGTTCCTTCGCGCCCGCCTTGCAGGCGTCGGTGAGGCCCATCTCCAACGCGCCCCACAGCGCGCGCTTCGTCGCGGCCATCGCGGCCGGCGAGTTGCGGGCGATCTTCTCCGCCAGCTCCTGCGCCACCTCGCGCAGCCGCTCCGGCGGGTCGACGACCTCGCCGACCATGCCCAGCTCGTACGCCCGCTGCGCGGTCATCCGCTCGTGCCGGCCCGTCAGCGCCATCCGCATCACAGCCTCGAACGGCATCTTCCGCAGCAGCCCGATCGCCTCGATGGCGACCACCTGCCCCACCGACACATGCGGGTCGAAGAACTGCGCGTCGGACGCCGCCAGCACGATGTCCGCGTCCGCCACCCAATGGAACGCCCCGCCCGCGCACAACCCGTTCACCGCGGTGATCACCGGCTTTGCGACACCCTGGTGCCACGCCGTGAAGTGGACGTCGAAGTCCTCCATCGACTGCCGGTACCGCTCCATTCCCACGCCGTCGCCCGCGATCTCCGCGACGTCCACCCCGGTCTGGAAGGCACGGCCCTCCCCCGTGTGCACGATGACCCGCACCTCGGGGTCGGCGTCCAACGCTTTCCACGCCACCGCGAACTCGTCGCGCATCGCGCTGTTCATCGCGTTCAGCCGGTCCGGCCGGTTGTTGATCAGCCACCCCACGGGGCCCCGCCGTTCCAGCTTCAGATACGCCAACTCGGGGTAGGTCACGGGCTCGTCCTTCCGACGCCGGGGCTTTCCAAGGCCTGCCACAAGGCGCGTTTGACCGCGGCCAGGTGCTCGGGGGGATTGCGGGCGATCGTCGCCGCGAGCGCGCGGGCCGCCTCGCGGAGCCGGTCCGGCGGGTCGACGACCTCGCCGACCATGCCCAGTTCGCGGGCCCGGGCCGCGGAGATCCGCTCGTGCCGCCCGGTCAGCACCATCCGCATCACCGGCTCGAACGGCATCCGCCGCGCCAGCGTGATCGCTTCGGAGGCCGACACCTGCCCCACGGTGACGTGCGGGTCGAGGAACACCGCGTCCGACGCCGCCAGCACCACGTCCGCGTCCGCGACGAAGTGCAGTCCGCCGCCCGCGCACACCCCGTTGACCGCGGCGATCACCGGCTTGGCGACCCGGTTGTGGTGCGCGGTCAGCCGCAGTTCGGAGCGCTTGGTCCGCCGCGACTGCTCGCGCAACGCCTGCGGTTCCCGGGCGAGTTGCCGCACGTCGAGCCCGGTCTGGAAGGACCGTCCCGAGCCGGTGTTGACGATGACCCGCACGTCCGGGTCCGCGTCCAACTCCTGCCAAGCCCGCTCGAGTTCGGCGAGCATCACGGCGTCCATCGCGTTGCCGTGCGTCGGCCGGTCGAAGATCAGCCAGCCGACCGGGCCCTCGCGCTCCACGATCAGCGTCTCGAACCCCCGGGGCGAGCCCGTCGCAACAGCGGTCATGGCGGTCAGCTCCTCGGCACGTCGCGCCACGCGCTGTCGAGCCACGGATCCGGCTCGCGCGGCAGCCCGAGGACGCGTTCGCCGAGGATCGTGCGGTTCACCTCGGAAGTACCGCCCTCGACGGTGTTGGCACGGCTGCGCAGCATGCCTTTGACCTCGTGCGGCAGCGTGTCCTCATAGCCGGCCTCGGCAGCAGCGTCCCAGGCCTGCCCGTAGGCGCCCAGCAGCTCCGCGGCCAACGCCTGCATGCGCTGGTTGAGTTCGCCCTGGTGGACCTTGCCGATGGAGCTTTCCGGACCGGGCGGGCGCCCCGCCTGCAAGCCGGCGCGGACGCGGTCGTTGGTCCACGCGCGGATGCGTTCCTCGCTGTAGAGCCGCATGAGTTCCTGCCGCACGGACGGCTCGTCCCAGCCGCCCGGGCGTCCTTCGGCGGAGATCCGCCGGGCGAGCGCCAGCAGGTGGGCGATGCCGGAGCCGCCGATCCGGTCGACGCCGCCGGAGCCCGCCCCGGACACCATCTGGCGTTCCCCGGACAGTGTCGCGGCGGCGACCTTCCAGCCGTCGCCGACCGCGCCGATGCGGTGCGCGTCCGGCACGAACGCGCGTTCCAGGAAGACCTCGCAGAACTCCGATTCGCCGGTCATCGTCCGCAACGGCCTTACCTCGACTCCGGGTTGCCGCAGATCGAGGAGGAAGTACGTGAGCCCGCGCCGCTTGGGCCGGTCCGGATCGGTGCGGGCCAGCAGCACGCCGAAGTCGGCGCGGAACCCCCACGTCGTCCACACCTTCTGCCCGGTGACCAGCCAGTCCCCGCCCGCGTCGCGCTCCGCGCGGGTGGCGAGCGACGCGAGATCGGATCCGGCACCCGGTTCGCTGAAGAGCTGGCACCAGAACTCCTCGTTGCGCACGATCGGCGGCAGGAAGCGGAGCTTCTGCGCGTCGGTGCCGTGCGCGAACAAGGCCGGGGCGGCGTTGCCGAGGCCGAGGGGGTTCAGGCGGCCGAGGTTGTACGGGCGCAGCACGGCGTCGGCGCTGCGGGCTTCGGCGCGGCTGAGGCCGAGCCCGCCGTACTCGGGTTCCCACGTCGCGGCGACCAGTCCGGAACGTCCGAACACGGGGTACCAGGCCTCGTACGCGGCCCGGCTGCGGACTTCCCGGATGGCTGCGCGGCCGTGCGGCGCCGCCTCGATCCACGCGGCGGGCACGTAGCGCTCCACCCACGCCGCGACGGTCTCCGCGACGCGCGTGCGGTCGGAAGGCAGCAGCAGTTTGCCGTCGGCGTCGACGAGATCGGCCACCCCGGCTCACCGCCCCTGGAAGTCGGCGGCCCGTTTGCCCAGGAACGCGGCCATGCCTTCGCGGAAGTCGCGGCTGCGCGACGAGAGTTCCATGGCGAACCCCTCGTCCCGGAGCTGCTGCTCCAAGGTCGCGGAACTGCCGTTGTGCAGCAGCCATTTGGTGAGGCCGAGGGCGACCGTCGGCCCCGCGGCGAGTTCGGCGGCCAGGTCGGCGGCCGTCTTGTCCAGGTCGGGTTCCGGGACGGTGCGGTGGATCAGGCCCCATTCCTCGGCCTGGGCCGCCGGGACGCGCTCGCCGAAGAGGAGCATGCGCCGGGCCCGGACCTCGCCGACGCGGCGCGGCAGCAGCCAGGTGACGCCGCTGTCCGGGGTGAACCCGCGGGTGGCGAACGGCGCCCAGAAGCGCGCGTCGTCGGCGGCCACCGTGACGTCCGCGGCCACCGCGAGCGCCAGACCGATGCCCGCGGCCCAGCCGCGCACCGCGCACACCACCGGCACCTGGACGGTGAGCATCAGCGGGATCAGCCGGTGTGCCTGCGACGGCAGCCGCCGCTGGATGCTGCCGACGCGCGGCTTCACGCCGGGGCCTTGGGTCTCGTCGGCGGCGTTGCGCTGCACGATGTCGGCGCCGGTGCAGAAGTGCGGGCCTCGGGCGCTCAGCAGGACGGCGCGGACGGCTTCGTCGCGTCCGGCGGTGTCGAGGGCGTCGATGAGGCCGGCGACCATGGTGTCGTCGAGGGCGTTGCGTTTGGCGGCACGGTCGAGGGTGAGGCGCAGCACGCCGGAGTCGAGGTCCGCGTCCAGGCCCGGTACGGAGTGGTAGGTCACTGGCCGGCCCCCTTCTCGTCGCGCTCGGCGAACTGCCGGACGGCGGCTTCCAGCGCCCCGGGGAGGTCGGTGGCGCCGCCGGGCGGGTCCGGCAGCCGCACCGGCCCGTGCTCGCGGCTGGGCAGCAGGATGGTGGCGTGCCCGGGGGTGGTGGTTTCGCCGCGCTGGTTGACCGCGGCGATGTCCAGGTCGACGGCCGGGCGTCCGTCGTCCGCGAGGTACTTGCGGGCCACCGTGCCGCGCAGCCATTGCGTGTCGCCGGTGTAGTTGAAGGCCCGGAACTCGCAGTCGAGTTTCCACAGCCAGGCGTCGTCGCCCATCCAGTCTGTGCAGAGGTGGATGAGCCAGTTCTCCCGCATGCGGCCGTAGTCGAAGGTGGTGGCGTTGCCCGAGCGCTTGGCGAACTCCGGGTCCCAGTGGATGCGTTGCATCACGTCCGGGATGCCTTGCGGGTCGCGGTGGTAGAAGCGCGGGATGCGGCGGCGGTTGGCGGCGCCGAGGCGGAGGGCTTTGACGCCGTACATCCCCATGCCCATGCCGACGTGCCAGCAGACCAGGTCGGTGACGGTGAAGGGGCCTTTGACGAGCGGGCCGACCGGGTCGCCTTCCGCGACGTCCTCCCACCAGCGGGGCTCCGCGCCGCGCGGGCGTTCGGCGGCGTACTGGGCCTCGATGGCGGCGATGTCGTCCTCGGTGTAGGTCGCCGGCTCGACGTGCTTCTCGCGGGCTTTGCCGCGGGCTTTGGACCGTTCGGCGCGGATCATCAGCCGGTACTGGGCGCTGAGCAGGCTGCCGGTGTCGTCGGCGAACACCTGCCCCGTCCACTCGTGCACGGCACGGTCGGCGAACGCGCTGGACTTGTCGTGCACGCCGACCAGGGCGTTGCGCCGGAAGACCCGGTGGCCGGGGTGCAGCGGCGCCCACCATTCGCGCAGGCTCGCCGAGTAGAAGGCGTGGACGCCGCGCAGCGGGTCGCCCTTCATCAGGTCGCGGTGCTCGTCGGCGACCCGGGTGACCTCGTCCTCGCCGATCAGCGTGTCGCCGCCGACCAGCGTGGGCGGTGCGATGGCGCCCTTCCACCGGGTGGCAGCCGCGTAGTCGGGGTCGCCCCACAGCGGGTTGTCGTCGCCGTAGGCCTCGGCGACGTGCCGGAAGGCGTCCGTGCCGGGGCGCAGATAGTGCGGCGGCGCGGTGTGCGGCTCCGGGATCCCGATGCGGGCCCGCAGGCGGGCGATCGCCTCCTCGGTGATCACACCGTGCTGAGCGGGCATCGCTACCTCCTGCCGGGGCGGGTCGCCCGAGGCTATCTTTATAATGATTAAGAGTTCAAGGGATGTTCACCAGTTCAAGGGGTGTTCACCAAGAGCCCCGCCATCCGCTCGCGGTGCACCCGTGGCGCCTCGAACAGTTCGTGCGTCGACCGGGCCCGCTTGAGATACAGATGCGCCCAGTGCTCCCAGGTGAAGCCGATCCCGCCGTGCACCTGGACGGCTTCCTGCGCGGCATGCACATATGCCTCGGAGCAATAGGCCTTCGCCAGCGCAGCTACCAGCGGCAGCTCGGCATCGTCGGCTTCCCACGCCGCCACCGCCCCGAAGGCGGCCGAATCGGCGGACTCCACGCGGATCAGCACATCGGCCAACTTGTGCTTGACCGCCTGGAACGAGCCGATGGGACGGCCGAACTGAACCCGCGTGCGGGCGTATTCGGCCGTCTGCTCGAGCACGTACCGGGCCCCGCCGACCTGTTCGGCCGCCAGCAGCACCGCGGCGATGTCGAGGACCCGGCCCACGGCCGCCGCCCCGTCGCCGCGGTCGAGCCGCCGCGCGGGGGTCCCTGCGAAGTCGAGGCGGCCTTGGCGCCGCGTCAGATCCAGTGTGGCCAGACCGCGGCGCGTCAACCCCGGGGCGGCGGAGGCGTTTTCGACGGCGAAGAGGCCGGGGCCTCCGTCGGTCCGGGCCACCGCCACGATCAGGTCCGAGGTCAGCGCGTCGAGGACGAAGGTCTTGGTGCCGTGCAGCTCCCACGCCCCGCCCGCGGGCCGGGCCGCCGTGGCATAGGCGTCGGACCGCCACCGCCCGTCCGGTTCGGCGACCGCGACGGTGCCGGTCACCGTGCCGTCCGCGATACGCGGCAGCAGGTCGGCGCAGGCCGCGGGATCACCGCCGGCCAGCACCGCCTGCCCGGCCAGCAGCGTGGACAGCAGCGGCGCACCCAACAGCGCCCGGCCCGCCTCCCTACAGGCGACGGCCAGCTCGGCGGGTCCCCCGACACCGCCGTACTCCTCGGGCAACCCCAGCGCGGTGAGGCCGAGTTGGCGGGTGATCAGGGTCCAGACCGCGAGATCATGGCCGGACTCGGCGGTCATGAGACGGCGTACCGCGTCCTCGGCGCCGTGTTCGGCGAAGAACGCGCGCAAGGTGCCGCGCAGCGCCTCGCGGTCCTCGGCCGTGGTCGCCGGGGTGGTCGCGGGGCCGGTTGACGGGTTCGCCTCCACGGGCGGATTCCTCTCGGTCGGCGGCGCACCGCGCGGGCGCGCCGGAAGGGCCGGGCGGACGGTCCGGACGGCACGGGAACCGGATCCGGGGACGTCCCGTCACACCGCCATGCGAACCCACGACGGCTCCTTGCCACCGGCGGCGGCTCCCGCCGACCGGTCCCTCGCTGCGCCCGCCGCCCGCCGCGGCCGGGCCGTGGCCGGCCTGCTCCTCGCGGCCGGCCTGACCGTGTCCGGCTGCACGTCCGCCGGATCCGACTCCGGCAAAGAACCGAGCGACCCGCCCGGCGGCATAGGCGTGGAGGGTCTCAGCAAGGCGGCCACCGAAGCCCGCGCCAAGATGCTGACGCTCACGACGTTCGATTCGTGCGAGACGCTCCTCGACGACTTCCGCAAGGCCGCGCTGTCCCGGGCCGATGTGACGACGCGCGAAGCCGCGGGTGCCGGGGCGATACCTCCCGGAGCCGCCGCCGCACCGAACGCCGCGCCCGGCGCGAACTCCGCCGAGGACGCCTCGAAGGCCGTCGCCCCGCAGGCCCCCGCCGACCAGTCCGCCCAGTCCCCCGCCTTTTCCGGTACGAACGTGCAGGAACAAGGCGTTGACGAACCGGACTTGGTGAAGACCGACGGCAAGCGCGTCTACACCGTCGCGGACGGCAAGCTGCACATCGTCGACGCGGCCACCCACAAGGAAACCGGCAGACTCGACCTCGGCGACGCGGGCTCGGCGACCGACATGCTGCTGTCCGGCAACCGCGCCCTGCTGGTCATCCCGGGCGGCGTGTACGCCTACGGGGCCGGCCCCGGCAGCGCCCGCACCACCCAGTCCTACGCTCCCGCCGGAACGTCCACCCTCGCCCTGGTCGACCTGTCCGGCACACCCAAGCTGCTCGGCAAACTGACCGTGGACGGCTCCTACCTCGACGCCCGCCAAGTCGGCTCCACCGCCCGCGTCGTGGTCAAGTCCACGCCGCGCGGCCCGCGGACGGACGACTCCGGCGGCGGCACCTACAAGAGCCGCTACGAGAACGCCCTCGCCAAGACCACCATCGACGACTGGCTGCCCGGCTACACCCTCGCCAAATCCGACGGCAGCACCGCCTCGGGCCGCCTGGTCGACTGCACCGGCGTCAGCCGCCCGGCCACCGCGCCGGGCTCGTACGGCCACACCGGCGCGTCCACCACGTCCGTCCTGTCGTTCGACCTGAACGGCGACCTCGGCACCGGCAGCCCGGTGACGGTCGCCGCGGACGCGGAGACCGTGTACGCGTCGTCCGACAACCTCTACATCGCGGCGCGCTACAACCCTCAGTACCCCGAGTACCGGGCGAACACCAAGATGCCGTCCGGTGCCGTCTACGCCCCGCGCACCGCGATCTACCAGTTCGCCATCTCCGGCAACGGCACGCCCAGGCAGACCGGCGCGGGCGACGTCGACGGGCAACTCCTCAACCAGTACTCGCTGTCCGAGTACCAAGGCCACCTGCGGGTCGCCACCACCGGCGCGGGCAGCACGCGCGGCACCCCCGGGACCTCGTCCGACAACCGGTCGACCGCGGTGCCGGGCAGCGGCCCGGGTTCGGCGGCGAGCCGTCCGACCTCGTCCGTGGTCGGCAAGCCGCAGCTGTCGCCCGTCGCCGCGCCGGCCGAGAGCGCGGTGGACGTCCTCGACGCCAAGAACGCGAACCTGCCCGTCGTCGGCCGGGTCGGCGGCCTGGGCAAGGGCGAGAAGATCTACGCGGTGCGGTTCACCGGCGCGGTCGGCTTCGTGGTGACGTTCCGCCAGACCGACCCGCTGTACTCGCTCGACCTGAGCAACCCGGCGGCGCCCAAGGTCATGGGCGAGCTGAAGATCAACGGCTACTCCGCCTACCTGCACCCGATCGCGGACGGCAAGCTCATCGGCGTCGGCCAGGACGCCACCGACAGCGGCCGCAAACTCGGCACCCAGGTCTCCCTGTTCGACGTCGCGAACCTCACCGACCCGCGGCGCATCGCGAACTACGCGCTGCAATACGCCTCGTCGGAGGCCGAAATGGACCCGCACGCGTTCCTGTACTGGCCGCAGACCGGGACGCTGGTCATCCCCATGAACACCACGTACGTCATGCCCGGGATGCCGTCCACGTCGCCGAACAGCGGCGGCACGGCCGGGAGCCCGACGTTCGCCCCGACCTCCGGCCCGGCGGCTCTCGTGCTCAAGCTCCAAAACGGCTCCTTCACCCCGGTCGGCCGGATCGAGCACCCCGGCGGCCTCCAGGTCCGGCGCTCCCTGGTCATCGGCGACGAGCTGTGGACGGTCTCCGGCGGCGGCTTCAAGGTCAACGCCTTGGCCGACCTCGGCGAGCGGGCCTGGATCCCGTTCGCGTGACGGCCTGACCCGTCCTCGACGGGCGGGGTGCCGCGGCGGACACCTCGCCGCATCCGTGCCCGCCGTCCCGGCTCCCCCGGGACGGCGGGCACGCCTGCACCGGTCAGTCGCTGGCCGGCAGCGCCTTGGCCTCCTTGAGGACCAGCGGCACCGCGCCGTCGCCGAGCGTGCCGGTGCCCGGCTTGGTGACCAGCACCTCGAACGTGTCGTCGTCCGCGAGCGTGTAGCGCTTGCCGAGCAACGCCCCGCCGGACAGCTCGGGTTCGGACGCGAGGCCGACCACCGCCTCGGCGTCCAGAGCGATCATCGGGTGCCCGCCGCACGTGAGGTCGACGCCGTCCGCGGGCGGGCGGACGACGATGACCTCGGTGGCGCACACCTGGCTGCGCAGGCGGGCGCCGGTACGGATGACGGCAGTGTTCTCGGTGGTCACGTGCTGCTCCTCGGAGACGCCGCGCCCGCCGACGTGAGTCGTTGCCAACTTGCCAGGTCCCGGTCGTCGGCCGGGCGCCCGACGCGGGTGACGGTGTCGACGTCGCCGGCCTCCGCGCGCAGCGCCGCGACGGTGCAGCGCTCCCGCGGACGGATGGCGAACGGGTCGAACCGGTAGTGGCGCATCGCGTTTCCGTGCGTGATGCGGTCCACCAAGTCGTCCGGCAGTCCGGCGAACAGGGTCTCCAGTTCCTCCGGCGCGTGCGGCCAACTGCTGTCGGAGTGCGGGTAGTCCGACTCCCAGCACACGTTGTCGGTGTTGAAGTGGTCGAGCAGGTCGACGCCGACCGCGTCGCTGATGAAGCAGCACAGCATGTGCTTGCGGAACACGTCGGCGGGCCCGGAAAGCCCCTCGGGGAACTCGGCCTTCGTCCATCCCGAATGGCGCCGCTGGACGTGCTCGGCGCGCCACAGGAAGTACGGGATCCACCCGATGTCGCCCTCGGTCAGCGAGAACCGCAGGTCGGGGAAGCGCCCCCAGATGTCCGCCCAGATGAGTTCGACCAGCGAGAACGTCGACATCACCGACGACAGCGTCATGTTGACGCTCGCCGGCGCGTCCGACGACGACGGGGCCCGCCGCGACGACGAACCCACGTGCAGGCACAGCACCGTGCCTTCCTCGCACGCCGCCGCGAACAGCGGGTCCCAGTAGCGCGTGTGGATGCTCGGCAGCTGCAGCGCCTCGGGGTTCTCCGAGAACGTCACCGCGTGCACGCCCTTGGCCGCCAGCCGGCGCAGCTCGGCCGTGGCCCGCTCGACGTCGAACAGCGGCAGGATCCCGCACGGGATGAACCGGTCGGGGTAGGCGCCGCACCACTCGTCGGCGTGCCAGTCGTTGTACGCCTTGATCATCACCTCGTTGACGTCCCGGTCCGGCCCCTGCCACAACACCTGCCCGGAGAAGCCGGTGAAGTTGGGGAAGTTGAGCCCGGCGAGCTGGCCGCCCGCGCTCATGTCGCGGACCCGTTCGTGGACGTCGTAGCAGCCCGCACGCATCTGGTCGTAGCGGCTGGCGTCGATGTTGAACATCTCGGGTGGTTTGCCGGCCACCGCGTTGAGGCCGAGGTCGCGGCCGCGGGCGTCGCCGTACATCCACTGCTGCACCCCGTCGTCCCGGAGTACGACGCGCGGTGCGCGGTCGCGGTAGCGGTCCGGGACGTGGGCGTCGAACATCGTGGCCGGCTCGCAGATGTGGTCGTCCACGCTGATGAGGATCAGGTCGTCCTTGCGCATGGCACCCTCCCGGGGCCTTGGCGTTCACGGAGAACTGGGGGATCGGCTGGCTCGGTGGCGGATTCCTTTGATGACTATCTTTATAAGAATAGAGGTCGCGGGGCGATGCTAACCCTTGGCCGCGACGGAGTCGAGGAGTCCGGCGAGCGCCTCGGTGAACACGTCGTTGTCGTCGCCGACGACCATGTGGCCCGCGTCGGCGACGTCCGCGTAGGTCGACCCGGGGATGAGCGCGAGCATTTCGTGGACCGCTTCCACGCTCACCACGTCGGACTGGCGGCCGCGCACCAGCAGCGTCGGCACGGTGACCTTGCGCGCCGCGTCGGCGAGGCGCTCGGGCGTCACGTCGGGCCCGCGGCCGCCCGCGCTGCCGAGGGTGCCCATGAACGCCGGGTCCCAGTGCCAGTACCAGCGGCCGTCGGCGCGCTGCCGCACGTTCCGGGCGAGCTTCTCCGGGTCGGACTGCCGCGGCCGGTTCGGCTGGTACCCGGCGAGCGCGTCGGCGACCTCGTCCAGCGACGCGAAACCGGCCCGGTGCGCGAGCATGAATTCGCTGATCCGGTCCACGCCCTCGCGTTCGGTGCGGTGCGTGATGTCGACCAGCACCAGGCCCGGCGTGTGGCCCTGCTCTTCGCCTTCGGCGAGCAGCGAGACCCAGCCGCCGAGGGAGGCGCCGACGAGGACCGGGACGTGGCCGTCCTCGGCGGCGATCCGCGCCGCGACGGCGCGGACGTCGGCGACGAACGCGTCGATCGTGTAGTCGCCGTCGGCCGCCCAGTCGCTGTCGCCGTGGCCGCGCTGGTCGAGTGCGTAGGCGATCCAGCCGCGGGCGGCGAGGCGGGCCGCGGTGCGCGTCCACGAGCCGCGGGCCTGCCCGCCGCCGTGCAGCAGCAGGACCGCGCCGACCGGGTCGCCGTCCGGTGCCCAGCGGTCGGCGGCCAGCCCGAGCGGCTCCCCCGCGGGGTTGCGGGTGCCGTATTCCTCGCTGCCGAACCGGACCTGACGGGGTGTCGGGGCCATCGCGTACTCCTCCGCACATAGGACGCCGTGGTGCGCGGGCATCCTCGCGCGGGGAGAGCGAATGATCCAGAGCGAAAACCGGTTTCGGTCAGCGCACGAGCCGGGACCGCACGCGCCGCGCGGCGTCCTCCCGGCCGGTGTAGCGCTGCGTGGCATCCAGGTGTTTGGCCGCGATGCGGGACGCCCGGGCGGCGTCGCCGGCGGCGATCGCCGCGACGAGCTTCTCGTGGTCGCGCAGGCCCGCGTCGAAGGCCTCCTGCGCGGGCTCGTCCCCGGCCGCGGACGCGTCGCGGATCCATTCCTCTTCGTGCGCCGACCAGACGTGTTCGAGTCCGCCGACGACCAGTGCCAGTGTCGCGCTGCCGCAGCCGGCCACCAGCACTTCGTGGAAGCGGCGCGCGGTGCGGTTGAACGCGGGCGCGTCCGCGGTGAGTTGCCGCTGCTCGGCGAGCACCTCGCGCAGCTCCGGCACGACCGTGTCCGCCCGGTCCTCGCGCTCCGCGCACAACGCGGCGCACATCGGCTCCAGTTGCAGCACCGCCAGGCCGAGGTCGGCGAGCGGCGCACGCTCGGCTTCCAGGACGAGCGCGAGGGTGTAGGCGACGCGCGCCGAGGTCGGGAGGTGCACGGTGCCGCCGCCGACGTTGCCGCGGCGGACGGTGACCAGCCCTTCGGTCTCCAGAATGCGCAGGGCCTCGCGCACCGAAGGGCCGCTCACGTTGAACCGGGCCATGAGGTCTTCCTGCCGCGGCAGGTTCTCGCCTTGGCCGATCCGCCCGGCGAGGATCTCCTCGCGCAGGTCGTCGGACACCATCTCGGCCAGGCGGGGCTGGCGCATCTGCCGCTGGCGCATCCCGTCGGTGGTCTCCATGTGGCGGCGCGCTCCCGGTGTCCGTGGGCGGTCCATCAGCCGTCCGTCAGCTGCCCATCGTGACAAAGATAATAAGGTCGGCGGCCGTTGCCGAATCCCCTGCGCCGCCCCGGCGCCCCTTGCGGTTTGTGACGGACCGTCATAGAAACTTTACCCAGTCAAGTATTTGCGAGACCGGGAGGCGTGCCATGGGACGGCTGCAGGACCACGTTGCGGTGATCACGGGTTCGGGGGCCGGCATCGGACGCGGCATCGCCCGGCGGATGGCCGCCGAAGGCGCCCGCGTCCTGGTCAACGACATCCGCAAGGACGCCGCCGAGCAGGCCGCCGCGGAGATCGCGCGCGACTTCGGCACCGACGTGCTCGCCGTCGAGGCCGACGTCACCGACAAGGAGCAGGCAACCGGCCTGGTCAAGGCCGCGGTCGAGCACTGGGGGCGCATCGACACGCTGGTGAACAACGCGTGGGGCGGCGGCCGCGTCAACCGGCTGGAGAACAAGACCGACGAGCAGTTCGAGTTCGGCCTGCACATGGGGCTGTGGGCGGGCTGGTGGACGATGCGCGAGGCGTTCCCGCACATGCGCGAGGCCGGACGCGGCAGCATCGTCAACATCTGCTCGCTCAACGGCGTCAACGCGCACATGTACACCGCCGAGTACAACGTCGCGAAGGAGGCGCTGCGCGCGCTCACCCGGACCGCGGCACGCGAGTGGGCGCAGCACCAGATCCGCGCGAACGTCATCTGCCCGGGCGCCAAGACCGAGGCGTTCGAGGCGTACGCGCGGGCCAACCCGGCAGCCGCCGCGGACGCCGAGGCACGCAACCCGATGGGGCGGATGGGCGACCCGGAGGGCGACATCGGCGGGGTCGCGGTGTTCCTGGCCTCCGACGACGCGCGGTACGTCACCGGCAACACGCTGTTCGTCGGCGGCGGCTCGCACATCAACGGCGTCGTCTGGGCGCCGATGCCCGAAGAGGACCGTGTCAAGAGCTGATTCCCGACGCCGACTCCCCGGTGGGAAACGGCCGCTGACGCAGCTTCGGAAGCGATCCGGGCCGTTTGTCGGAGGGGCCGCTTAGGCTGTGGCAATGGACGCAGATGGCCCCGCCGCGGGAACCGCGACGCTCGAGCAGGCGCTCGAAAAGCATCGCGTGGAACTGACCGGATACTGCTACCGCATGCTCGGCTCTCCCTTCGAGGCCGAGGACGCCGTGCAGGACACGATGGTGCGCGCGTGGCGCGGCTACGACAAGTTCGAGGGCCGCGCCTCGATGCGGTCCTGGCTGTACCGGATCGCGACCAACGTGTGCCTGGACATGCTGGGCGGCAAGGAGCGCAAGGTCCGCCCGATGGACCTGACGTCGGTCGGGTCGACGGCGGCGCCGTCCACCGTCCAGCACCCGGAGACCACCTGGCTGGCGCCCACGCCCGACCACAAGGTGCTGGTCGGCGACGACCCGGCCGACGTGGCGATCGCGCGCGACTCGGTGCGGCTGGCGTTCGTCGCCGCCCTGCACCACCTGCCCGCCCGGCAGCGCGCCGTGCTGATCCTGCGCGAGGTGCTGTGCTGGCAGGCGAGCGAGGTGGCCGAACTCCTCGACACGTCGGTCGCGTCGGTGAACAGCGCCCTGCAGCGGGCGCGCGCCACCCTCGCGTCGGTCGACGTGGCGTCCACCGACCTGGACGAACCGTCCGACGAGGAGCAGCGCGCGCTGCTCGCGAAGTACGTCGCGGCGTTCGAGAGCTACGACCTCGACGCGCTGGCGAACCTGCTGTCCGAGGACGTCGTCCTGCAGATGCCGCCGTGGGAGCTGTGGCTGCGGGGCGCGGACGAGATCGCCACGTGGATGCTGGGCATCGGCGTCGGCTGCCGCGGCTCGCGGCTGGTGCCGGTGGTCGCGGCGAACGGGACGCCCGCGTTCGGGCAGTACCGGCCGTCGGGGCCGAACGGCGAGCACGAGCCGTGGGCGCTTCAGGTCATCGAGATCTCAGATGGGCGCATCGTCGGCATGAACGCCTTCCTCGACACCGAGAAGCTGTTCCCGCTGTTCGGGCTCCCGGAGCGGCTGGAGCCGGTCGCCGAGGAGGCCGCCGCGGGGTGACGCCCGGGCGCGGTCGGCCGGCCCGGGGCCGGCCGGCTCGCCGGGGTCGTCCGTCGGGACGGCGCGCTCGAGGCCGAGCAGGCCGAGCATGTCGCGCAGCGCCGGAGGGGCGTCGCGTATCCGGTACGCGCGCCCGTACCGCTTGGCGGCGAGCCGCAGCCGGGCCAGCACGTCCACCGTGACGAGGTCCGGACGCACCACCGCGCCCACGTCGCACACCAGCGGCGCCGCGGGCGTGCCTTCCAGCACCGTCCGCACCCGCGCGCACACCCCCGCGACGTCCCCGCGCGCCAGGGGCCCGATCGCCACGACCACCTCCCCTCCTACCACCCGGACACACACCGGCCACCCCAAAACCGCGCCGCCGCGCCGCCGCACCCAGGAGCGCCCACCGGCGGATACGACACCCCGAGCGACCTCGGGGCCGCTCGTGTATACAGACCGCCGAGAACCCCGAAACTCATCGCAGTCGGAGCGGGCGCCGGTTTGCGGTCGGGCGTGGGGCCGCCAACGCCTGCCGGGTGACCGGGACGGGGTGCGGCGGATCGGCGGCCGCGCACGAGGGTCGCCAGGCCCGCGCCCCGACCGCGAGCGCGCCGCCGCCCCGCGACCGGGGCCGAGCGGGACGGTTTGCGCAGGAGGGCGGGTCGCCGACGAGCACGGCGCGTCCCGGAGCCGACCACGCGCCACCCGGCCGCTGCCCCCGCGCCGACACGGCAGTCGGCCGCGCCAGTGGTGGGTACTCGGGCGTGACGCGCCGGGACTCCCGGCACCCACGCACGGCAGCGGAGACCGATGCCCGGCTTGCCCGCCTGCGACCGGACCGTGGGCCCGGCGACCCGCGCGCTCGCCGCCCGCCAGGGCCCGAACCGCCGACGCGCCGTCGGCCACCCGGCATCCACCACCCGACGTATCGTCATCCCCGCCTGGCGGCCGCCCGCGCCCGGCTTCTCCCTCCCCCTCCCCGCAGCCGCCGTCGCCCCGCCGCCCACCGGTCGGGCACCTCGCCGTTCCCCGTCGGCCGCCCCCATCTCCCCTGTGGCATATGCCACCTGGCGGACCGTCAGATCCTTGGGCCTTGCTATACAAGGACTGCCGGAATCCGACAGGGAGAGCACATGGCCGTCACGACGTTCACCGATCTGCAGCAGATCAAGGACGCGCTGGGCAAGCACCTCGGCTACAGCGAGTGGCTGGAGGTGACCCAGGACCGGATCAACCGGTTCGCCGACGCGACCGGCGACCACCAGTGGATCCACGTGGACGTCGAGAAGGCCAAGGAAGGCCCGTTCGGCGCGCCGATCGCGCACGGCTACCTGACGCTGTCGCTGTCCAACCTGTTCCTGCCGCAGATCGTCGAGGTGCAGAACATCTCGATGGGCGTCAACTACGGCGTCGACAAGATCCGGTTCCCCAGCCCCGTCAAGGTGAACCAGCGGATCCGCGGCGGCGCGGAGATCACCGCGGTGAGCGACATCCCCGGCGGCATCCAGGTCACCATCAAGATCACCATCGAGATCGACGGCGAGGCCAAGCCCGCCTGCATCATCGAGTCGCTGACCCGCTACCTCGCCTGAGCAGCGCGGCGCGACGGCAACGACGCGGGGCCCGTACGACACCGTACGGGCCCCGCGGCATGTCCCGGCCGGCTCACATCACCGGCTTCCCGACCCCCGAGTCGCAGACCGCCCCGGGCTCCGGGGTCTGCGGCCCCTGCGCGTACGCCGTGACGAACTGCCCCAGCCGCGGGTCCCGCGCCGAGTCGAGCTTGAGCTGCAGCCCCCACGCCGACGCGACGACCGGGCTCGGCAGCCCCGGGTACGGGCTCAGCAGGATGTACGGCTTGCCGCGCAGCGCCGTCTCCAGCGCCGTGATCTGGTCCTGCGGCAGGTCGGGCCGGTACGTCACCCACACCGCCCCGTGCTCCATCGAGTGCACGGCGTTCCGGTTCGGCACCGGCCCGCGGTAGATCCCGCAGTTCGCCCAGCGCGGATCGTGCTGCCCGCCCACCGGCGGCGTCTGCGGGTAGACGATGTTGCTGGTCTTGTCGTGCTGCTGCGACGCCGTGTACCCGGTCACCCCCGCGATCGGGCTGTCCACCTGCTTGGGCGCGACGTCCGCGGTGAGCTTCGGCGCGTCCGCGCCCGGGCCGGCCGGGAACCCGGCGGCCGCGCCGGTGCCCGTCGCGCCGCCCGTCGGTCCCGTCGTGGCCGGCGTGGAGGCCTCCGTGGTCGGCGTCTTCGGCTTCTTGGTCGGGGTCGCGTCGCCGGTCGGGGCCGCGGGCGGGCCCGACGTGCCGAACGGGTCGCCGCCCGGCGCGCCCAGCTTCTCGTTGTCGCCGCTGCAGCCGCTCAACGCCACCGCCCCGAACAGCGCCGCCGCGACCGCCCCGGCGAGCCGGGCCCGCCCGGGTATCCGGGTCCGGGTGCCGCCGCGCGCCATGCCGTCCATCGAGTTCCTCCCCGCCCGCCCCGGCCCGGGCGGCCGCGGTCCGCAGAGATTAACCGGTATGCGCGGCCTGCCGCGGACCCCGCCACCCCCCGAGTCGGGGGCTCGGGGGGTGGCGGGTCGACCCGGCGCCGAAACGACCGGACGGGGTCAGAACGTCGCCGGGGGCTCCGGGTCGATGACGACGCAGCGGGTGCCGCTGTAGATCGTCGGCATGCACTTGTTGCAGTGGATGCACAGCGACTTGACCGCGGTGCGGCTCTCGTCGGCGGCGATCCGGTTGATCAGGTCGGGCTCACGGAGGATCGCGCGGCCCATCGCGACGAACTCGAAGCCTTCGCGCATCGCGAGGTCCATCGTTTCGCGGTTGGTGATGCCGCCGAGGAGGATGAGCGGCATCTTCAGCTCCGCGCGGAACTGCCGGGCGTAGTCGAGCAGGAAGGCGTCCTGGTACGGGTACGCGTGCAGGAACTTCTTGCCGATCAGCTTCACGCCGAGCTGCTGCGGCTGCGGGAAGGTCGCGGCGAACTCGGGGATCGGGGCGTCGCCGCGGAACAGGTACATCGGGTTGAGCAGCGAGCTGCCGACGGTGAGTTCGAGGGCGTCGAGGCCGCCGTCCTCCTCGAGCCACTTGGCGGTCTGGAGGCTCTCGTCGAGCCAGATGCCGCCGGGGACGCCGTCCGACATGTTCAGCTTGGCGGTGACGGCGATGCGGTCGCCGACCGCGTCGCGCACGGCGCGGACCGCGGCGCGGGCGACCTTGGCGCGGTTGGCGAGGCTGCCGCCGTAGCCGTCCTTGCGCTTGTTGATCTTCGGGCTGAGGAACGAGCTGGCGAAGTAGTTGTGCCCGAGGTGGATCTCGACCGCGTCGAAGCCCGCCTCGATGGCGTACTTGGCGGCGTTCGCGTGCGCTTCGCCGATGCGCTTGATGTCGTCTTCGGTCGCGGCGCGCGTGGCCTTCATGCTGATCGGGTTGAAGGACCGCGACGGCGCCAGCGCCGGAAGCCCGTTGGACTTCGCGTTGGCGACCGGACCGGCGTGCCCGATCTGCGCGGACACCGCGGCGCCTTCCTTGTGCACGGCGTCGGTGAGGCGGCGCAGGCCCGGGATCGCCTCGGGACGCCAGTAGATCTGGTGCCGGTCGGTGCGGCCTTCCGGCGCGACGGCGAGGTACGCGACCGTCGTCATGCCGATGCCGCCCGCGGCGGGCTTGCGGTGGTACTCGATCAGCGAGTCGGTGACCAGCGCGTCCGGGGTGGCGCCTTCGAACGTGGCCGCCTTGACGATGCGGTTCCGCAGCGTGAGCGGACCCAGCTTGGCGGGCGCGAAGACGTCGGGGGTGGGGTCCGGCGTGGTCATGAGGCTTCCTCTCCGGGAGCGGGCGCGTCGAGTCCGGCGGCGATGAACGCGGCGACTTGGCGCGGGTCGGGGGGCGGCAAGGCCCCGAGTCGGTCGGCGGGCACGAGCGGCTGCCCGTAGGTCTGGAGCAACAGCGCGAAGGCCAGGCGCCACCGCTGGTCCGCCACACGTTCGGACAGGTCGGGCCGGGTCGCGCGCAGCAGCGCGCACCACGGTTCGTAGCGGAACCACGGGTTGTCCCAGGGCACTTCCACGCTGCCGAGGACGACACGGGCCAGCAGGTGCACCAGCATGCGGCCGTCCTCGGCCGCGACGAGCTGGTCGAACGGGCTGACGATGATGTCGGCGAGCTCCGTTATCCCGGGCTTCCACCCGGCATCCCGCCGCTCGCCCAGCTCCCCCAGCCGATCGGCCCACAGCGGCACGAGCCGCTGCTGCAGCACCACGGCGACCAGGCCTTCCTTCGACCCGAAGTGGTAGTGCACCGCGGCCGGGTTCATCCCCGCCGCCGCATTCACCGCCCGGACCGACACCTTGTCGTACCCCTGCGCCAAAAACAGCCGCTCGGCCTCGGCCACCAACCGCCCCCGCGTCACCGGCGATGCGGCATTCGGCACCCGTTCCTTGCCCATGCGGGACATGAGAGCACGGTTCCCCAACCTTTTCAATCACTGATTGAAAAATGCCGGCGGCCGGAATCCGGCCACGACCCGCCACCCGTTCAGCTCAGCGGCACCACCAAGACCGGGCAGTGCGCGTGCTCGATGACCGAGTGGGCTACGTGGCCGACCCAGTGGCGGAGGAGGCCGTGGTGGTGGCGGACGCCGACGACCACGACGGTGGCGGCTTCGGAGGCGGAGACCAGGGTGCCGGCGGCGTCGCCGTGCACGGCGTCTTCGGCGCCGAGGACGTCCGGGTACAGCTCGCGGGCCGGGCCGAGGGCCGAGTCGAGGCAGACCTGGTGGGCTTCGGTGACGGCTTTGAGGTCGTCCGGGCTGGGGCCGGAGAGTCCGGCGAAACCGGGCCAGTCGAACGCGTGTACGGCATACAGTGGCAGCTGCCAGCGGCGGGCCTCGGCGAAGGCCGCGCGGGCCGTGGGGGCGTCGCCTTCCCCCTGGATGCCGACGACGACGCGGTCGCCGTCGAGTTCCAGGTCGCCGGCGGCGCTGGGTGCGCCGTGGTCACCGCGGACGACCATCAGGGGGCAGGTGGTGCGGGAGGCGAGGAAGCGGGCGACGGAGCCGAGCAACAGGTCGGCGAAGCCGCCGCGGCCGCGGGCCGAGACGACGACGAGTTCGGCGTCGGCGGCGGCCTCCAGCAGGACGTCGCCGGGCAGGCCGACGACGACCTTGCCGTCCACGGACAGGTCCGGGTGGCGGTTCAGCACCTGGCCGGCAACGGCCTCCACGAGCCGGGCGCCGGCTTCCTGCGCACCCGGGGCCGGGTCGGCGTTGCCGCGCTGCGGGGGCGCCGCGGTGGGGACGCGGACGGCGTGCACGATCCGCAGCGCGGCACCCCGGCGGACCGCTTCGGCGGCGGCCCGCAGGACCGCGCGGGTGCCCGGCTCGGAGCCGTCCGTGCCGGCGACCACCAGGCCGGGGCCGGGGCGCCGGGTGCGCGACTGCTGCGGGGGCGTGGTCTGGACTGCAGTGTTCACGTGCTTCTCCACAGGTCAAGGCAGGTCCACGGGCCCGATACCCGCTGGGGCCCGGTGTCACCACCCGAGGCGGCGACCGAAAACCGTTGACGGCACCGCCGCCCGCCTTTTATCGTCATTGTGACGAAATAACGATGGGGGATCCGATGGTCCATATCCAGCGCCGCCCGTTCGTGAGCCACCTGCGGGCCGATCCGGTGCAGTGGGTGCGCCACCAGCGCAGCGGCGCGGTGGTCCACGAGGGGGCGGGGCTCGCCTTCTGGTTCCGGCCGCTGACCGCGGCACTGAGCGAGGTGCCGGTCGACGATCGGGAACTCCCGGTGCTGTTCCACGTCCGCACCCGCGACTTCCAGGACGCGACCGTGCAGGGCACCGTCACCTACCGCGTCACCGATCCGGGGCTGGCCGCGTCCCGGCTCGACTTCGGCGTGGATCCGGCCACCGGCCGCTGGCGCTCGACGCCCCTCGACCAGCTCGCGTCGCTGCTCACCGAGAGCGCCCAGCAGCACGCCGTCGACGTGCTCGCCGCGCTCGACCTCACCGAAGCGCTGACCCGCGGTCCGACGGAGGTCCGCACCCGTATCGCGGAAGGCCTTGCCGACGACAACCGCCTTGGCGACACCGGCGTGACGGTGATCGGCGTACGCATCACCTCGATACGCCCCGACGCCGACCTGGAGCGCGCCCTCCAGGCTCCCGCCCGGGAACGCGTCCAGCAGTCCGCCGACGCGGCCGGCTTCGAACGCCGCGCCCTCGCCGTCGAACGCGAGCGTGCGATCGCCGAGAACGAGCTGCAGAACCAGATCGAACTCGCCCGACGCGAAGAGCAGTTGGTGGAGCGCAAAGGCCTCAACGAGCGCCGCCGTGCGGAGGAAGCCGCCGCCGCGGCCCGTATCGAGGCCGAAGCCCGCGCGGAACGCGACCGGCTCGCGGCGACGACCGCCGCGGAGAACCGCCGCACCCTCGGCGCCGCCGAGGCCGAAGCGCACGCGGCACACGTCGCCGCCTACGCGGACGCGAATCCGACGGTGCTCCTCGCCCTCGCCGCCCAGCAACTCGCGGAGCAGTTCCCGCAGATCGGCACACTCAACATCACTCCCGACCTGCTGAGCACGGCCCTGGGCAAGCTCACCGGGACCGACGGCGAACCGCCGCAGGGCCCACACCCCGCGGCCCCGCACAAGCCCGAGCCGCCGCAGGGCTTCGGCGGATTCGGCCCGCCGCCGGGCATGCCCGCGCCCGGAGGCCCGTACCCGCCCGGCACGGCCATGCCCGGGAGCATGTTCCCCGGCCAACCCCCCACCCGAGGCTGACCCGGCATGGCGCCGGTCCCCCGGGCCGTCTTCGTGCACCGCCTGCCCCCGCTGCAGGAGCTGATCAACCGGCACGGCACCTACAACCAAGGCAGCTTCTTCCTGAAGAACCGCGGCCTGAGCGCGAAGAGCATGGTGACGCAAGCCGACGCCGTGCAGGACGCGTTGGCCGTGGCGGGCGCCGCCGTGCCGCCGCACTGGCGGCGCGGCACCGTGGAGCGCGGCGACCTGGACCGGTTCCTGTTCGACGAGCACGACGTCGTGGTCGTCGTCGGCCAGGACGGCCTGGTCGCCAACGCCGCCAAGTACCTCGACGGCCAGCCGGTCATCGGCGTGCACGCCGACCCGGGCGGCGGCATGCTCCTCACCCGGCACCGGCCCGCGGACTGCGCACGGCTTTTCCGCGCGGTCGAGGCCGGTTCGGCACGGTGCGAACTGCGCACGATGGCGGAAGCGCGCACCGACGACGGCCGCACGCTGACCGCACTCAACGAGATCTACCTCGGCCACCCGACCCACCAGACCGCCCGCTACCGCCTCGGCACGCCCGACGAACGCAGCGAACGGCAGGCGTCCTCGGGCCTCTTGGTCGGCACCGGCACCGGCGCGACCGGCTGGTGCGGCTCGGTGCAGCGCGAGCGCCCCGGCGCTCCGGCGCTGCCCGGGCCGGCCGACGACCGGCTGTGCTGGTTCGTCCGCGAGGCGTGGGTCTCCCCGTCGACCGGGACCACGCTGACGCACGGCACCCTGGCCGTGGGAGCGCGGCTGTCGCTGGTCGTGGAGTCCGAGGGCCTGGTGGCGTTCGGCGACGGGATCGAAGCCGACCGCCTGACGCTGTCCTGGGGCGAACGCGTCGAGCTGGGGGCGTCTGCACGGCGGCTGCGCCTCGTCGTCTGACCTCTGCGGCCCGGGTGATCCGTCCGATCCGCACGACCTTCCCCGCGCCGGGCAGCCGGCGCGAGGAAGGCGGGGAGCACCCGACGGGGCTCCGCGGCGCTAGAAGTTCAGGTTGCTGAGCAGGTTCGCGACGCTGTTCCCGCTCGACTGGATGCTCGGCGCGATCGTCGTGCCGGCGAGGTAGAAGCCCAGCAGCGCGCAGACGATCGCATGCCAGATCTTCATGCCGCCTTTCTTGATGAAGAGGAACACGATGACGCCGAGCAGGACGACGGTGGAGATGTTCAAAGCCATGGGGACGACTCCTCGAAGGGGCGCAGAAAGCGCAGGGGACGGCACGCTCACGCCGAAAGGGGGATGTGTGGCTTCAGTGCTTGTGGCACCACAACACCTTCGCTACCGAAAGTGTCTATAAAGTAGCAAAGCGTTATCTATCGGGACGAGTCCGACGCACCGGGCGGCGGCGTGTCCGCCGAGATCACCCGGACGGCCCCTTCCGCGGCGCACCCGGAACCCGGCACGACCCGGGCAGCGGCAACCGGTACGTCAACCGGCACGCCGACACGCCCCCCGGCAGCCAAATCGACAGGCTGTCTGTCTTCCGCCCGGGGCAACCACATGGCATGCTCCCGACAACCGCGCCATGCCACGAGGCCCTGCCCGCCGGCTTCGCCGGCCGGGGCCACGCGCAACCGCACCTTTTCCGTCCATGAAAGGTCCTGGTACGCCGTGTCCCACCCCGCGCCCACCACCGCCGGCCTCGGCGAGATAGACATCTACTCCGCCGACGCGTACGAGGACGGCATCCCGCACGAGTCCTTCGCGACGCTGCGCCGCGAATCCCCCGTCCACCGCCACCCGGACCCCGAGGTCCCGGACGGCTTCTGGGCGGTGACCCGGCACGCGGACGTCGTCCAGGTGTCCCGCAACCCGGAGCTGTTCTCCTCCTACGAGCGCCTCTCGCTGCTCCAGGAGCCCGTCGGCGACTCGCTCGACACGCAGCGCATGATGATGCTCAACATGGACCCGCCGGAGCACTCGCGGCTGCGCAACATCGTCAACCGCGGCTTCACGCCCCGCACCACGCTGACCCTCGAAGGCAAGGTCGAGGCGGCGTGCGAGCGGATCGTCGACGCGGCGATCGAGCAGGGCGAGGGCGACTTCGTCACGATGTGCGCGGCGGAACTCCCGCTCGTGGTCATCGCGGACCTGATGGGCGTCCCGCAGGAACACCGGCACCGGCTGTTCCACTGGTCGAACAAGCTCGTCGGCGCGGAAGACCCGGACATGGGCGAAGGCCCGGAGGCCGGCGCCGCCATCCAGATGGAGATGTTCCAGTACGCCGACCAGCTCGGCGCCGAGAAGCGCGCCTGCCCGGTCGACGACATCGTCTCCAAGCTCGTCCAACCGGACCGTGACGGCAACGAGTTGACGGCGCTGGAGTTCGACCTCTTCTTCATGCTGCTGGCCGTCGCGGGCAACGAGACGACCCGCAACGCGATTTCCGGCGGCATGCTGACGCTGATCGAGCACCCGGACCAGTGGGCCCGGCTGAAGGCCGACCCGGAGGGCCTCGCGGCCACCGCGGCGGACGAGATCGTGCGCTGGGTCTCCCCCGTCAACGCGTTCCGCCGCACCGCGGTCCAGGAGACCGAGCTGGGCGGACAGAAGATCGCGGCGGGCGACAAGGTCATCGTGTTCTACAGCTCGGCGAACCGCGACGAGTCGGTGTTCGCCGACCCGTACACGTTCGACATCGGCCGCGACCCGAACCCGATGCTCGGGTTCGGCGGCGGCGGCCCGCACTTCTGCCTCGGCCGGCATCTCGCCAAGCTGGAGCTGGAGATCATGTTCCGGACCCTGGCGCAGAAGATCGACCGGGTCGAACTCACCGGCCCGGCCCGGCGTATGCGGTCCAACTTCCTCAACGGCGTGAAGGACATGCCGGTGCGGATCGTCCCGGCCTGAGCCGCGGCACGCCCCGAGACCACGCGGAACGGCGGAACCCCGATGCGGGGTCCCGCCGTTCCGCACGTCGGTGGCCTGGCAGCCTGGCAGGCCTGGCAGGCTCAGCCCAGGTTCGGGATCTGCCAGTCGATCTTCTCGTGCCCCATCTCCTCCAGCGCGGTGTTGATCTGCGAGAACGGCTTGCTGCCGAAGAACTTCTTCGCGGACAGCGGCGACGGGTGCGCGCCCTCGACTATCACGTGCCGCGAGGCGTCGATCAGCGCGGCCTTCTTGCGGGCGTGCGCACCCCACAGCACGAACACGACGGGCTTGTCGCGGTCGTTGACCGACTTGATGACCGCGTCGGTGAACTTCTCCCAGCCCTGGTTCTTGTGCGATGCGGCCTCGTGCGCGCGCACCGTGAGGACGGTGTTGAGGAGCAGCACGCCCTGCTCGGCCCACGGCATGAGGTAGCCGTTGTCCGGCACGGTCAGGCCGAGGTCGGTGCCGAGTTCCTTGTAGATGTTGCGCAGCGACGGCGGGACCTTCACGCCGGGGCGCACCGAGAAGCACATGCCGTGCGCCTGGTTGTCGTCGTGGTACGGGTCCTGGCCGACCACGAGGACCTTCACGTCGTCGTAGGCCGTCGCCGCCAGGGCCGCGAAGACCTCGTCCTCGGGCGGGAACACCTGGTGTGCCGCGCGCTCGGCGTCGACGAACGCGGTGAGCGCGGCGTAGTAGTCCGCGGAAAGCTCTTCCGCGAGAACCGGACGCCACGACTCGGGCAACGTCTGCACAGCACAACCTCCACGACGACGGTACGGGCGAAACCCGCACAGGCGGATTCCGGTGAGCCCCAACGTAGTCGCCGCGGCCGACAAGCGCGGGGCCGGGCGGGAACTCGCGTTCCGGCCCGAGGCGGCACCGGGTCCGAAACAGTGCGAAAACGCCGCGCCCGCACCGGCCTTGCGGCGGGTGCGGGCGCGGCGGCGTACTTGGCGAGCGGCCGGATCAGACCGTCTCGTCCGGCTTCTCTTCCGGCTTGTAGCAGAGCTTGAGGAGCAGCGCGGCGTTCGCGACACCGAGGCCGGCGGCGACCAGCGCGGGCTTCACGCCGGACGACTGGCGGCCGAAGAGCCGGTCGACCGAGTACTTGCCGTTGCCGAGGCCGGCCAGCGCGACGGCGGCACCGCCGACGACCGCGCAGTACTCCCAGCCGCCCTTGAAGACGAAGTAGCCCTTGCCGCGGTGGTCGGTACGCGCCGCCACGGACATGAGGCCGACGGTCGCCGCGGCCGGCAGCGGGTTCGCGATGCCGAGCGTGAGGCCGACGCCCGCGGCCATCTCGGTGCCGGCGGCCATCTTGGCGTGCACCTCGGCCGGCTTCAGGCCGAGCGCCTCGAACCAGCCGGTCGTGCCCTTGAGGCCGCCGGGGCCGGCGACCTTGTTGTAACCGTGTGCGAAGAGCATCGGACCGAGGGTGGCCCGCAGCACGAGGGCAGCAACGTCCTTGCCCGTGCCGTCTGCCGCCGCGGCCGCCTTCTTCTTGCCGAACATCGCCACCTACCTTTTCATCCGGGTTCTCCCGGATCGCACCGGCCTCGGACCGGTCCCGGGGAAATCACCACGCGGACCCGCGGACCGACCGGATCTGACCCACCGTCACATTGCGTAGGCAACTTACCGGACGCGACGCGAAAGCACCGTGGCGTGGGTCATTCCGGGGCCCGCGCGGTGACCCGCCCCGCGGCGTCCGCGTACACCAGCACCTCGGACCCGGCCCAGGCCAGCGCGGTCACCGGCGCCCCCGCGTACCAGCGCACCGACGGCGACGCCGCCCGCCGCACCGAGCCCGCACGCGCGTCCCACACCGCCACCGCCCCGTCGCCCCCGCCCGTCGCGATCACCGCGCCCCGGGCGGTGGGCCGCCACGCGGCGACGCCCAGGCCGATCGACGCGTCCAGGCGGCGCGGTTTCGGGCGCATCCGCCCGCCGCGGGCCGCCAAGTCCCACACGGTGAGGCCGCCGTCGCTCTGCGCGGCCAGCCACTGCCCGGACTCGTCCAGCGCCAAGCCGTCGATGAGGGCCGGGGTGGGCGTCGGCAGGTCCTCGGACGTGCCGCCGACGCCGCGGATGAACACCCCGGGCCCGTCGCCCGCCGCGCACAGCCACGCCCCGTCGGTGCCGCCCGCGAGCACGCGCACCGGAGCCGGGTACGACCACGCGGCGACCCGGCCGCGGGCCGAGTATGCGTACACGTCGCCGCCGACCGCGGCGGCCACCGAGCGGCCGCGGTCGAACCACGTGAGGTCGTCCACCGGCACCGCGCCGTCGACGGGGCGCCAGCGCTCCACGCCGGACGCGGCGTCGTAGACGACCACGGAGCCGCCGTACGCCACCGCGCACAGGTTGCCGTCCGCCCACGCGAACCGGGCCGGGTCGTCGGTGGCACGCATCAGCACCGCGCCGTCGGCCACCCGCCACAACGCGTACCCGCACGGCCCCGCGACCGCGGCCACCGCACCGTCCGGCGAGAACCCGACGCGGTGCGCGCCGCCCGGCAGCCACAGCTTGGCAATCGCCTGACCGGTCACGACATCGAGCAGATGCACGCCGCCGCGCGCACACGCAACCACGCACAGGCCGCCGGAGACCGCCAACGCGGCAGGTACGTCGTCGACTTGCCGTTCCCAATCGGGTGCGGGCCGGGTCGCCCGAGTCGCCATGGCAGCCATCGTGGTCCTCTCCTCCGGCTACGGGCGCTCGCCCCCGGAGCGGCCTACCGCGCGGCCAAGCCTCCCGGCGCCGTGTTACGGGGAGGAAAATTTCCTCGCTCGGTTGGGTTTCCGGGACGACGGAGGGCGGACGGCGAACTCCCCTGCGGACGCGCTCCCGTACTCCGCAAGTCATCCCACTCGGCGCATACCGGAACGCCCGGATCCGGCTCGTCGGCCGCGGCACCCCGCCCGGCCTCCCGCCGGGCGCGCGCGGCTGCTAGGAAGGGGTCCGACACGTCGTCGGCCATCGACCGAAGAGCGAGGGCATGCAGCAGAACACGTCAGCGCGGACACTGCGCCGCGCCGCCGTCATAGCGATGATCGCGGGCGTCCTCGCGATCGCCGCACCGGTCGGCGTACGCGCCCTGCCCGGAGCGTCCGACGACCAGCCGGTCCTGGCCGACACGGGCGCGTCCGGCAACGAACCACTGATCCTGACCGTGGGCGTCGCCATGCTCGCGGGCGGCGCGGTGGTCGTCGGCGCGGCCAAGTACCGCGCTTACCGCGTGGCCGGCGCGGAGGACGAAGACGAGGACTGGGACGAGGAGTTCGACGACGAATTCGACGAGTTCGACGAGGACTCGGAGGACGGGGAGTCGCAGGGCGAGGAGTCGGGCGCCGAGGGGCGGCCGGAGGCGGCGGCCGCCGGAAAGGCCGCGGCGGACACGGCCGCGCCCGAGGCACCCGCGGCTGCGCCCACGCCCGCCGAGCCGACGCCTCCGAAGCCATCCGCGGCACCGGAACGCCCGGCCCCGGAGGGGAAGAAGGCTGCGGCGGACTCCCCCGCGACACCGCCCGCGGACCGGGAGGAACCGACCGGGTCGGCGAAGTAGCCGAACACCCTCCCCCGCGCCCCGAGAACCACACCGCACAGGGGCACACCCGGGTTCGCGCACCGCTTCCCACCCGATCCGCAGACAAGCCGGCGGACGCGGTCGCTTGCGCGCGGTGCACAGGTCGGCGCCGGATTCGGGTGGCAGCTGCAACAACCCGTCGTGACCCGCGCCCGGCACGACGTCGCCCCTGACTCGACAAGTCGCCTGGCGCGAGTCCTCGCTGCGGCGCGCGGAGTTGGGCCGGAACGCGGAGTTGGGCCGGGCGGGGGCGGCGGGCGCGGGGGCTTCTCGGCGGACGGCGCAGCCGCCCACAATGCCCCCCACACGATCCGGCACTCCGCTGCCGCCCTCGATCGCCGTGGACGCGCCACGACCGCGCCCGGCCGCTCACGCCACGCGCCGAACGTCCTCGCGGTCGCCGGGTCGGCACCGGCGGGCCCGGCAGCGGCTTCGGCAACCGGGCCGACCTGCGTCCCGGCCGCCGTGGCCGCGCCGGCGCAAGCGCTGCCGCCGCGGGCCGCGCGACGAACCCGGCCGGGCCCGCGCCGCCGCCCGTCGTCCCTTTGCTCCGGCGCCCCTTGCTCCGTCGCGCCGTCGGGCGGCCTCTACCGCCCCGCGTCCACCGTCGCCTCCGGGCGGGGCCAGGCGTTGCCCTGCATGTCTTCGATCGAGCGGTTCAGCCGCATGAGCATCTCGAACAGCTCCGCGCGGTCCTCGTCCGTCCAGCCCGTGAGCACGCGTTCCAGACCGTGGTAGTAGCGCTCGCGGTCGGCGGCGTAGCGGCGGCGGCCTTCGTCGGTGGCGCGGAGCTTGCGGGCCAGGCCGCCGTCCGGGTCGGGGATGCGTTCCGCCAGTCCGCCGCGCAACAGCGCGGCAACCTGGCGGTTGACGGTCGACGTGTCCAACTGGAACGCTTCCGCGAGCTGGCCGATCGACATCGGGCCCGCCGCCTCCAGGCGGCTGATCAGCAGGTACGCCGACCGCTCCAGCAGCGGCCCGTCGACGTGCCGGTTGACCATCACCTGATGCCGCGCCAGAAGCATGCACTCGCGCTCGATGCCGGCCAGCATGGCGTCCCGCTCGCCGTCCTCCGTCACGTCGCCTCCCGGCACGTCGCATCCCTCCGGTCTTCCGCGGCGGGCTGCCGAATCGGTTCGCCGGATCTCCGGCAACCCTGTCGCCCCGCCAACGTCCGCGCACCGCGCGGGGTTCCGGCTCCGGCTCGGGCCGCGCCGGCACGGAAAGCCTATTCCGACCCCCCGTTATATGCACGATACATATCATGTGTATCGTGCATACGGTACCGACCCAGCCTCGGAGGGCACCACATGACCGCAGCAGCACCCCCGGCGACGCGTGACCGCAGTCCCGGTCTGATCGTCGCCGTCCTCGCTTTCTGCGGCATCGTCGTCTCCCTGATGCAGACGCTCGTCGTCCCGCTCCTGACCGACCTTCCGAACCTCCTGCACACCTCCGCGTCGAACGCCGGCTGGGTCATCACCGCGACCCTGCTCTCCGGCGCCGTGTTCACCCCGGTCATGGGCCGGCTCGGCGACATGTACGGCAAGCGCCGCATCCTCGCGCTCTGCCTCGCCCTCCTCACCCTCGGCTCCGTGATATGCGGGCTCAGCGACTCGCTCTTCCCGATGGTGATCGGGCGCATCCTGCAGGGCGGCTCCTTCGGCGTCATCGCCCTCGGCATGAGCCTGATGCGCGACGAACTCCCGCCCGCCCGCCTCGGCCCGTCCGTCGCGCTGATGAGCGCCACGCTCGGCATCGGCGGCGCGGTCGGCCTCCCGGTCGCCGCCCTCGTCGCGCAGAACGCCGACTGGCACATGCTCTTCTGGGGCGCCGCCGCGCTCGGCGCGCTCGACATCGTGCTCGTGCTGATGTTCGTGCCGGAGTCCCCGGTGCGCACCCCCGCCCGCTTCGACTTCCTCGGCACGCTCGGCCTGTCCGCGGGCCTCGTCGCGTTCCTCCTCGCGGTGTCCAAGGGCGCCGACTGGGGCTGGGGCAGCCCGACCACGCTCGGCATGTTCGCCGCCGCCCTGGTGATCCTGCCGCTCTGGGGCCTCGGCGAACTCCGCACCCGCGAACCGCTCGTCGACCTGCGCATCAGCGCCCGCCCGCAGGTGCTCTTCACCAACCTCGCGTCCGTCGTCATCGGCTTCGCGATGTACGCCCAGTCGCTGGTCTTCCCCCAGGTCCTCATGCTCCCCGAGGTCAGCGGGTACGGCCTCGGCAAGTCGATGGTCGTCACCGGCCTCGTCATGGCCCCCGCCGGCCTGGTGATGATGGTGGTCTCGCCGCTGTCCGCCAAGCTCTCCGCGGCGAAGGGCCCGAAGGTCTCGCTGTTCGTCGGCGCCGTCGTCACCGCGGCCGGCTACCTGATCTCGCTCGTCATGCTCGACGCCGTGTGGAAGATCGTCATCGCCACCAGCGTCTCCGCGGCCGGATGCGCCCTCGCCTACTCGGCGATGCCCGCGCTGATCATGCAGGCCGTCCCGATGCGCCAGACCGGCTCGGCCACCGGCCTCAACACCCTGATGCGCTCCATCGGCACGTCGTCGGCGGCCGCGGTCATCAGCATGATCCTCGCCAACATGACCTCCGACCTCGGCGGGCGTTCGATCCCGTCGCTGGGCGGCTTCAAGACCGCCCTGTGGGTCGGCTTCGCCGCCGCCGCGGCGGCCGCGCTGGTCAGCCTGCTGATCCCGGCCCGCAAGCCGGCCGGCGAGGCGGACACCGCCATGGCCTCGGGCACGCCCGTCGCTCCGGCCGCGGAAGCCCCCGCCGGAACACCGGCCGGAACGACGGCCGCAACCGCGGCCGGAACCGCCGCCGCGAACTGAGCCGCCGCCCGGGCGCCGATACCGCCCGGGCCCGCGCTTGCCGCGCCCCACCCCGCATTGTCGGTCGCCGACAGGGTCACGGCGGTGGGGCGCCGTCGTGTCCGTATCGGGGGTTGCCGCACGTGCGTCCACTCACCACCGGGGGTCCCCGGCACCTCGGCGGCTACCGGCTGCCGCGCCGGATCGGCGCGGGCGGCATGGGCCGCGTCTTCCTCGCCCGCAGCGCGCGCAGCGCCCGCGGCCGGCTGGTCGCCGTGCAGGTGATCCGCCCCGAACCGGCCGACGACGACGAGTTCCGCGCCCGCACCCGCTTCCGCGCCGAAGCCGACGCCGCCCTGCGCGTCGACGGACGATGGACCGCCCGCCTGCTCGACGCCGGTCCCGAGGCCGAACTGCCGTGGTTCGCCACCGCCTACCTGCCGGGCCCGTCGCGGTAACTCGCGGTACGGCAGCGCGGCCCCCTCCCCGGCCCCACCGTCCACGCCCTCGGCGGCCCCCGCCTGATCGACTTCGGCATCGCCCGCACCGTGGACGCGTCCACACTCACCCGCACCGGTGTCACGATCGGTTCACCCGCGTTCATGTCTCCCGAGCAGATCGCGGGCCCGCACGCGGGGCAGCCCGGCGACCCGTTCTCCCCGGCCTCGGCGCTCGTCCACGCGGCGACCGGCGAGACGCCGTTCGGACCCAAGGGCGACCCCGGCCTGCCGTTCCGCATCGGCGAAGCGGCACCGGACTTGCGCGGCGTCCACCCGCTGCGGCTCACCCGCCTTGGTCAACGCCGCCACCGCCGACCAAGGTGCGCGGCACCCGGCGGAACTCGCAGTCCCGGTCGGCCACCCCCATCCCCCAAGGCGTAAATCCCCCCGCACTGGGGGACCCGCATGGCGACACCCCACCCCGAATATCGCGTTCTATTGACCGTCGTCACTTTCGCTGGATAACTTGACGGCACGACCCCCCGCTGACTCAGGACGAGGTGGCGCTCATGGAGCTGTCCCCATCCGCCCACGCGGACACTTTCTGCCGGGATCGCCTCCCACCTTTCGACCACTGGCCCGAACTGCTTTTCGAGCTACCGGAGTTGACGTACCCCGAGCGGCTCAACTGCGCCCGCGTCCTCCTCGACGACGTCATCGAGCGCTTCGGCCCGGACCGACGATGCCTGCTCACCCCGACCGACGAGTGGACGTACGGCGAGCTGCTGCACCGCGCCCGGCAAGTCGCCCAAGTACTCACCGAGGACCTCGGCCTCGTGCCGGGCAACCGCGTGCTGCTGCGCGGCCCGAACAACCCCTGGCTGGTGGCCTGTTGGTTCGGCATCCTGCGCGCCGGGGGTGTGGTGGTGACCACCATGCCGCTGTTGCGCGCCCACGAGCTGAGCACGCTGTGCGCGATCAGCCGGCCGGCCGTCGCCATCACCGACCACCGCTTCGCCGACGAGCTGGAGGCCGCCGACGCCGGCAAAGCCGCGGTGATCTCGTACGGCGGCACCTCCGCGGACGACCTGGTCGCGCGCTGCGCCGGCAAGACGGGCGACTTCACGGCCGTCGACACCGCGGCCGACGACGTCGCACTGATCGGCTTCACCTCCGGCACGACCGGGAAGCCGAAGGCCACCATGCACTTCCACCGCGACGTGCTCGCCAACTCGGACACATTCGCGAGGCACATCGTCAAACCGCGGCCCGACGACCTGTTCACCGGCACGCCGCCGATCGGCTTCACCTTCGGGCTCGGCGGCCTTGTGGTCTTCCCGCTCCACGTCGGCGCCGCGACGCTGCTATTGGAACAAGTCACGCCGGAGCAACTCGCCGGGCTGATCGCCGCGCACGGCGCGACGGTGCTCTTCACCGCGCCGACCGCCTACCGGGCGATCCTGTCGAGCGGGCTCGCCGACCGCATGTCGGGCCTGCGGCGCTGCGTGTCGGCGGGCGAAGCGCTGCCCGCCTCGGTATGGGATGCCTTCCACGCCGAGACCGGGCTGCGCATCATCGACGGGATAGGCGCGACCGAGATGCTGCACGTGTTCATCTCGGCCGCCGACGACGACATCCGCCCCGGCGCGACCGGCAAGCCCGTTCCCGGATTCCGCGCGGAGGTCCTCGACGAGGCGGGACACGCCGTCGCCGACGGCGAGCCCGGCCTGCTGGCCGTCAAGGGCCCGACCGGGTGCCGCTACCTGGACGACGCCCGGCAGACGCAGTACGTGCGGCACGGCTGGAACATCACCGGCGACACCTACGTCCGCGACGCCGACGGCTATTTCTGGTACCAGGCACGCAGCGACGACATGATCGTTTCGTCGGGCTACAACATCGCCGGGCCCGAGGTCGAAGTCGCCCTGGCCAAGCACCCCGACGTCGCCGAATGCGGCGTGGTGGGCGCGCCCGACGAGCGCCGCGGCAAGATCGTCAAGGCGTACGTCGTGCTGCGCCAAGGCGTGGCGCCGGACGACGCCAAGGCAGGCGAGCTGCAGACCTTCGTCAAGGAAACCGTCGCGCCCTACAAGTACCCGCGTGCCGTCGAGTTCGTCGACGCGCTGCCGCGCACCTCGAACGGCAAACTCCAGCGCGCCGTCTTGCGCCGCTGGGCCGCCGAAGGCCGCTGATCCGGCGGACGGCGCGCCCCCGCGCCGTCCGCGCGCACCGAAGGGCACCACCGATGGAAGACCCCACCCCGAACCCCGCCCCGACCGCCGCCGAGCCGGCGAGCGTCGTCGTCGAACGCCGCGTCGAATGGTCGGACACCGATGCCGCGGGCCACCACCACTTCTCCGCGGTCCAGCGCTGGGCCGAAGCCGCCGAGGCCGTGCTGCTGGGCAGGCTGGGCCTGCGCAACCTGTTCGGCAGCACCCCGCGCGTGCACTACGAAGCCGACTTCCTGCGGCGCCTTTGGTTCGGCGAGACGGTGCGCGTCGAGCTGCGCGTCACCAAGGTCGGCACCAGTTCGCTGCATTACGCCTTCGACGTGCGCGGCAGCGAAGGCGTCGCCGCGACCGGGCGCATGGTGGTCGTCAACTCCCCGGCGACCGCCACCGCGTCGACGCCGTGGCCGGAGGCGGTCCGCGACGCGCTGACCCAGGCCGGCCCGCAGGATCCGGAGACCTACGCGACACACACCACCACCGATATATAGCGAAAAAATAGCGATCGACAATATGACGCGATAGATTCGTGTCATGGCACCACCAGGAGGAACCGTGCGCGTAGCAGTCATCGGCGGTGGACCGGGCGGGCTGTACTTCGCCGTCCTGGCCAAGCAGCTGTCCCCGGACTGGGACATCACGGTCTGGGAACGCAACGCGCCCGACGACACGTTCGGCTTCGGCGTCGTGTTCTCCGACGAGACCCTCGACGGCATCGCCGACGCCGACCCGCGCGTGCACACGGCCATGTCCGCGGAGTTCGCCCGCTGGACCGACATCGACATCCGCTACGGCGGCCGCACCCTCACGTCGGGCGGGCACGGCTTCGCCGCCCTCGGCCGCAAGCGGCTGCTCCGGATCCTCCGGGAACGCTGCGCCGAGCTGGGCGTCGACGTGCGCTACCGCACCCCGGCCCCGCCCGTCGACGAACTCTCCGCCGCCTACGACCTCGTCGTCGCCGCGGACGGCGTGCGTTCGGCGGCCCGCGAGCGGTACGCCGACGTGTTCCGGCCCGACCTGGACGAGCGCAACTGCCGCTACATGTGGCTGGGGACCGACAAAGTCTTCGAGGCGTTCACCTTCATCGTCACGGAAGGAGACTTCGGCGTCCTCCAGGTCCACGCGTATCCCTTCGACGCCACACGCAGCACGTTCATCGTCGAGATGGCCGAAGACTCTTGGCACCGGGCGGGATTCGCCGACCTCGCCGCACGCGACCTGCCCGTGGGGCAGAGCGACACCGCGAGCATCGACCGCTGCGCGGACATCCTCGCCGAGCACTTGGACGGGCACCGGCTGCTGCCGAACAACTCCCGGTGGATCCGCTTCACGACCGTCCGCAACGCCACCTGGCGGCACGGCAACGTCGTCCTGCTCGGCGACGCCGCGCACACCGCGCACTTCTCCATCGGTTCGGGCACGAAGCTGGCCATGGAGGACGCCCTCGCCCTCGCGGCCTGCCTGCACGAGCACGCGGACACCGATACCGCCCTCGCCGCGTACGAGGCCGAGCGGCGCCCGGTCGTCGAATCCACCCAGCGCGCCGCGCAGGCGAGCCTGGAGTGGTTCGAGAACATCGACCGGTATACGGGCCGCCCGGCCGAACAGTTCGCGTTCAACCTGCTGACGCGCAGCCGCCGGGTCACCTACGACAACCTCCGGGCGCGCGACGCCGGCTTCGTCGGTGCGGTCGACCGCTGGTTCGGCGGGCGGACGGACGGCTCCACCCCGCCGATGTTCCGGCCCTTCCGCCTCGGGGGAATCACGCTCTCGAACCGCGTGGTGGTGCCGCCGCTCGCCACCTACTCCGCGGCGCGCGGTGTACCGGGCACGTTCGAAGCCGCCCATCTGGGCACCCTCGCGTTCGGCGGCGCCGGGCTGGTCGTCGCCGGCATGACCGCCGTCACGCCCGAAGGCCGGGCGACCCCGCAGTGCCCGGGACTGTGGAACGACGAACAGGAAGCCGCCTGGCGCCGCATCGTCGACACCGCCACCGCGCAGACCGACGCCGTGCTCGGCATCCAGCTCACGCACGCCGGGCGCCGCGCCGCACGCACGGTCCCCGGCCCCGACGGCACCAGCAGCGCCCTGCGGGACCTCGGCGGCCCGACCGTCGCCGCCTCGCCGCTCGCGTGGGACGACACGAGCAGCACCCCGGCCGAGGCGACCCGCGCGGACCTCGACCGCATCCGCGACGCCTTCTCCTCCGCCGCCCACCGCGCCGACCGGGTCGGCTTCGACGTCCTCGAACTGCAATTCGGGCACGGCCACTTCGTCTCCGGATTCCTGTCGCCGCTCACCAACCGGCGCACCGACGAATACGGCGGCTCACTGCCGCACCGCCTGCGCTACCCCCTCGAGGTGCTGCACGCGGTACGCGCCGTGTGGCCTGCCGACAAGGCACTCGTGGTGCGGATCTCCGCGTGCGACTGGGCCGACGGCGGAACGACCGAGGCCGACGCCGTCGAGATCTGCCGCGCGCTCGCCGCCGCCGGAGCCGACGCCGTGGACGTGTCCACCGGCGAAGTCGTGGCCGGAGAACGCCCCGCCTACGGCCGCAGCTACCAGACCCCCTTCGCCGACCTGATCCGCAACGCCTGCGGAATCCCGACCATCGCCGTCGGCGCGATCTCCACCTACGACGACGTCAACTCGATCCTGCTCGCGGGCCGCGCCGACCTGTGCGCGGTCGGGCGGGCCCACATGTACGACCCGCTGTGGACGCTGCACGCCGCCGCGGAACAGGGGTACGCCGGACCCGGCGCCGCCTGGCCCGAACCCTGGCGCCCGGGCAGCCGGAAGCCGCCCGGCGCCCGCACCGACCGCGTGCCGCCGCGGCTGCACCTGCTCCGCGACGCCGCCGAAGACGTCCCGGCGCGCTGGACACCGCAACCGCCCGTCCTGTCCGCCGCCTCGGGCGGGTGACCACCGCCACCCGACCGAGGACCGCCGAGGAGCCCGCATGCAGAACCTGATGGACCACCAGCGCGACGACCTGCCGCGCTTCACCGCCGCCGCCGTACAGGCCGCGCCGGTGTTCCTCGACCCGGCAGCCACCGTCGACAAGGCCGTCGCCCTCATCCACGAGGCCGCCGGACGAGGCGCACGGCTCGTCGTCTTCCCCGAGGTGTTCGTCCCCGGATACCCGTACTGGAACTGGACGATGAACCCCGTCCAGGGCTCGCCCTGGTTCGAGAAGCTCTACCGCGCCTCGGTCGACATCCCCGGCCCGCACATCGACCGGCTCCGCGCCGCGGCGCGCGCGGCCGGCGCCGTGGTGGTCATCGGGGTCAACGAACGCGGCGCGCACAGCGTCGGCGAGCTGTACAACACGATGGTCACCATCGGCGCGGACGGGACGGTCCTCGGCGTCCACCGCAAACTCGTCCCGACCTGGGCGGAGAAGCTCACCTGGACCGGCGGCGACGCGAGTTCCCTGCGCGTCCACCCCACGCCCGTCGGCCCGCTCGGCGTGCTCGCGTGCGGCGAGAACACGAACACCCTGGCCCGCTTCACCCTGCTGGCCCAAGGCGAACTCGTGCACGCGGCGAGCTACATCGCCCTCCCGGTGGCACCCGCCGACTACGACATGGCCGAGGCCATCGCCGTCCGCGCCGCCGCGCACTGCTTCGAAGGCAAGGTCTTCACCGTCGTCGCCTGTTCGACCATCTCCCCGGAGATCGTGGACGCGGTCGCCGGGGACGACGACGAGGTCCGCAAGCAGCTCTCCCGCCCCCGCAGCGCGCTGTCCGGCATCTTCGGCCCGGACGGCCGCCCGGTCACCGAACCGCTCGTCGACGACGAGGGCATCGTCTACGCCGACATCGACCTCAACCGCTGCGTCCAGCCCAAGCAGATGCACGACATCCTCGGCCACTACAACCGCTTCGACATCTTCAGCCTGCACGTCGACAACACGCCGCGCCGCCCGGTGACTTTCGCCGTCGACCCGGAAACCCACACCGCAGCCGCCGTCCCTGCCGGGGACGGCGGCTGCGCAGAGGAGGAGTCATGACACCGCGGGGAACCCGTCGGGACGACACCGTGCTCGGCCGCGCACGCGTGTCCGACACCCCGGAGTTGGAGGCCTACTACGCCGAACTCGCCGACCGCGAGGCAGGCGCGCTGTGGACCGTCGCCAACAAGATCGAGCCGTGGTACCCGCAGCCGCAGTCCGCCCCCGTGCTCTGGCGCTACGCCGAACTGCGCCCACTGGTCCGCAAAGCCCTCGACCTGGTCTCCGCCGACGACGCCGGCCGCCGTGTCGTCATGCTGGTCAACCCTGGCCGCCGCGACGTCAGCGCCGCCGTGGGACTGCTCTACACCGGCCTGCAGATCATGGGCCCGGGAGAGTCGATGACCGCCCACCGGCACCAGGCCGCGGCACTCCGGTTCGTGCACGAAGGCACCGGCGCGTGGACGATCGTCGACGGCGAGAAACTCCGCGTCGGCCCCGGCGACTTCGCCATCACCCCCAACGGCACCTGGCACGAGCACGGCAACGAAGGCGACGACGGGCCGGTCATCTGGCAGGACGGCCTCGACATCCCCCTGGTCAACGCGCTCGACGCCGGCTTCTACGAAGTCCACCCCGACCTGCACCAGCAGCCCGGCAAAGTCGTCAACGCATCCGTGGCCACGTACGGCGGCAACCTGCTGCCGTACGGCGCGGAGAAGTGGGCCCGGCCGTACTCGCCCCTGCTCGCCTGGCCGTGGGAAGCCACCTACGCGGCGCTGCGCGGCTTGGCCGACGCCGCCGAGGGCTCCCCGTACGACGGTGTGATCGCGGAGTACACCAACCCCGTCACCGGCGGCTCGGTCATGCCCACGATGGGCGCCCACATGCAGTTGCTCCGCCCCGGACAGGCCACGCGCGCCCACCGCCACACCGGCTCGGTCGTCTACACCGTCGCCAAGGGGCGGGGTGTCTCCGTGATCGCGGGGCAGCGCTTCCCGTGGCGCAAGGGCGACATCTTCGTCGTCCCGTCCTGGGCGTGGCACGAGCACGCCAACCTCGACGACTCCGACGACGCCTGCCTGTTCTCCTTCGACGACTTCCCCGTCATGCGCTCGCTCGGCTTCCGGCGGGAAGAGGCGTATGCCGACAACGACGGACACCAGCCGACCCTCTGACCGGCACGACCAAGGAACCCCTATGCGACTGATCACCTACACCCTCGGCGGCGGTGCGCCGCGGTTCGGTGCCGTGGCCGGCGACCGCGTCGTCGATGTCGCGGCCCTGGCCGCCGCCCACGGCGCGGACGTGCCCTCCGACTTGCTGTCCGTCGTCCAGGCCGGGCCGGACACCTGGGACCGGCTGCGGACTTTGCTGGCCTCGGCCTCCCCGTCCGACGCGGCGCACGCTCTCGCGGACGTCGGCCTGCGCGCCCCGCTCCGCCCCGGCAAGGTCGTCGGCATCGGCCTCAACTACGTCGAGCACGTCGAGGAGTCCAGCCGCAGCCTCGACACCGCCAAGGAACTCCCGGACCGGCCGGTCCTGTTCGGGAAGCCCGCCACGGCCGTCACCGGCCACGGGCAGCCGATCCTGCACAACGGCGACCTGACCCGGCAGCTCGACTGGGAATGCGAACTCGCCGTCGTCATCGGCCGCACGGCGTTCCGGGTCGCCGAAGACGACGCGTGGGACCACATTTTCGGCTACTCGATCATGAACGACATCAGCGCCCGCGACCAGCGCCGCTCGGGCCAGTGGTTCTTCTCCAAGGGCCAGGACTCCTACTGCCCCTTCGGTCCCGCCGTCGTCACCGCCGACGAGATCGCCGACCCGCTCGACCTCGACGTGTCGCTGCGCGTCAACGGCGAGACCAAGCAGAAGTCCAACACCCGCCACATGCTGTTCCGGATCCCGCGCCTGATCGCCGACATCACCTCCGGCATGACCCTCGAACCGGGCGACGTCATCTCGACCGGGTCGCCGTCCGGCGTCGGCGCGGGCATGGTGCCGCCGCAATTCCTGTGGCCCGGGGACCTGGTCGAGGCGACCGTCGAGGGCATCGGCACGCTCGCCAACCCCGTCGTCGACGCCCGCTGAGGATCCGGAGCCCGCCATGCCGCCCACCGCACCTCGTACCTACCGGATCGGCCAGATCGTGCCGAGTTCCAACGTCACGATGGAAACGGAGATACCCGCGATCCTGCGGGCCCGTGAGCGCATCGCGCCCGAACGGTTCACCTTCCACTCCAGCCGTATGCGCATGACGCACGTGACACCCGAACAGCTCAAAGCGATGGACGCGGACTCCGACCGCTGCGCCGACGAACTGTCCGACGCGCACGTCGACGTGCTCGGATATGCGTGCCTGGTCGCCATCATGAGCATGGGCCTGGGCTACCACCGCGAGTCCGAGGCCAGGCTGCACGCGCGCACCGCCGCCAACGGCGCGCCCGCCCCCGTGGTCACCAGCGCCGGGGCCCTCGTCCACGGCCTGCGGACGCTCGGCGCCGCCAAGGTGGCCCTGGTCGCGCCGTACATGATGCCGCTCACCCGCACGGTCGTGGACTACCTGCGCCACGAAGGCATCGACGTGCTGGACTTCACCGCGCTCGAGATCCCCGGCAACCTCGACGTCGCGGCGCATGATCCGCTGCGGCTCCCGGGCATCGCCGCGTCGCTCGACCACGCCGACGCCGACGCGGTCGTGCTGTCGGCGTGCGTGCAGATGCCGTCGCTCGCCGCGGTCGAGGAGGCGGAGCAGAAGCTGGGCAAACCCGTTGTCTCGGCGGCCATTTGCACGGCGCACCAGATGCTCCGCGCACTGGACCTGCCGGCCGTGGCACCCGGCGCCGGACACCTGCTCTCGGGTGTGTACGCCGACTCTCCCCCGGCCGGGGCCGAACGGTAGGGCGGCCCGGGGGCCGGTAAGATCGCCGCCGCACATGTCCTGGAGGCGATCATGGCCGAGAGCGCGACCACCCGACCCAGCTCACTCATCAACACCATCTACGGCGCGTTCGTCCGGCCGTGCGGCGGGTGGGTCTCGATCGCCGACCTGATCACCTTGATGGCGGAACTCGACGTCGACGCGCCGGCGGTCCGGTCGGCCATCGCCCGCCTGAAGAAGCGCGGCACGCTCGTCGGGGAGCGGCGCACCGGCACCGGCTACCGCCTGAGCCCCGCGATGGGCCCGGTCTTCGACGAAGGCGACCGGCGGATCTTCGGCAACCTCGACCCGGCCCGGCTCGAGGACGGCTGGGTCATCGCGGTCTTCTCGGTCCCCGAGAGCGAGCGGGCGCACCGCCACCAGCTGCGCTCGCGGCTGACCTGGCTGGGTTTCGGCAAGGTGTCGCCCGGGGTGTGGGTCGCGCCGGGCCGTCTCCTCGACGGCACCCGCGCGACGCTGAAGCGGGTCGGCCTGAGCGACTACGTCCATCTCTTCGCCGGCGACTACGCCGCGTTCGCCGACCTGCCCGCCGCGGTCAGCGCGTGGTGGGACTTCCCGGCGATCGAAGAGCAGTACGCGTCCTTCACCGCCCGCTACGGGCCCATGGCCGCGTCGCTGCGCGCCGCCGAGGAGATCGAGCCGGACCGGGCGTTCCGCGACTACGTGCCGATGCTGACCGAGTGGCGGCGGCTGCCGTACCTCGACCCGGGCCTGCCCACCGAGCTGCTGCCGGACGACTGGAACGCGGTCGAGGCCCGGCGGGTGTTCACGGAGCTGCACGAACGCCTCGCCGGGCCGAGCCTCCGGCACGTGCGGAAGGTCACCGGGCTGGCCGAGACCGGGGCGGAGAGCGGGACGGAAACCGGGGCCTGAGCCCGCGCGTGTGCCGCGCTCAGGCCTCCGGCTCCGCCCGGTTCTCCAGGTCGACGTGCCTCACGGTCCGGGTCGCCGCCTTGCCGGCCTCACCCCGGCACCATCAGCCGCTCCCGCAGCGACGCCAGTGTCCGGGCCAGCAGCCGCGACACGTGCATCTGGGAGATCCCGACCCGCTCCCCGATCTGGGCCTGGGTCAGGTTGCCGTAGAAGCGCATCACGAGGATCGCCCGCTCACGCCCGGGCAGCTCGGCGAGCAGCGGCCGTAGAGCCTCGCGGTACTCCACCAGGTCCAGCTCGTGGTCCTCGGCACCGAGGCGGTCGCCCACCGTCTCCTGGCCTTCGGCGTCGCCGTAGGCCGTCTCGTCCAGGGAGGTCGCGGTGTAGACCGTGCACGCGTCGAGGCCTTCGACCACCTCCTCCTCGGTGATCCCGATCCGTTCGGCGAGTTCGCGCGGGGTCGGGGTGCGGCCGAGGGTCGCGGTCAGTTCGTCGGTGGCGCGGAGCAGTTCGGTGCGGAGTTCGCGGAGGCGCCGCGGCACCCGGACCGACCACGACGTATCGCGGAAGAAACGTTTGATCTCGCCGATGATCGTCGGCATGGCGTAGGCCATGAAGCTGCTGCCGCGGTCGGCTTCGTAGCGGTCGATGGCCTTGATCAGGCCGATCGTGCCGACCTGGACGATGTCCTCGACCGGTTCGCCGCGGCGCCGGTAGCGGCCCGCGGCGTGCCGGACCATCGGCAGGTTGAGTTCGACCAGCAGGCCGCGCACGTAACTGTGCTGGGCGGTGCCCGGCTCCAGCCGGGCCAGCCGGGCGAGCAAGGCGTCGCCGGCCTCCCGGGCGAGCGGGGTGGGCAGGTGGTGGAGCAGTTGCGGATAAGCGAGCAGTTCGTCGACGTTGACGCCCGGCTCGTCGACCGGCTCTTCGGCCGGCTCGTCGGCGAGGTCGCCGGGCGGCAGCTCGGCGAGGTCGTCGGCCAGGCCCTCGGACGGTTCGCCCGCGGGCGTTCCGGCGAGTTCCTCGGCCAGGTCGTCGGCGAGGTCGTCGGCAAGCGCGCGGGGGTCGGCACCAGCGGGCACGCTCGTGGGCTCGGCCTTCGCGAGCCGGGGGCGCTGGCCCCGGGTCACGGCGGCGTCGTCGAGGCGCACAGCCATACAAGGTCTCCCAAACCGGACGGACATATACCGAAACCCCGAGCGGACCCGAGTCTGTGACGTCGGACACGCGAGAGCAAGAGCCCTGAAGAGTTACGGAAGCCACCAAAACACCACAAAAACGGATGCTACCGGTGAAAACGCGCCCACGGCGGGGCCGAAAAGCTGCAAAAAATCCGATGAGACGCCCCCCGATCGGCGCAACGAAAACGCCGCGCGGGGACGTCCGGTCCCACGGAGTCGGACGACTCCGGGACCCGACGTCCCCACGCGGCGCTGTGTCTCACACCCGGCGGGCACGCAGCCGGGCGACCGTGGACGGGCTAGCCGACGACCACCAGCAGGTCGCCCGCCTCGACCGACGCGACCGTGTCGATCGCGAGGCGCTGCACCGTCCCGGCCGCCGACGCGGTGATCGACGCCTCCATCTTCATCGCCTCGATGGTGGCCACCGTCTGCCCGGTCTCGACCGCGTCGCCGACGCCCACCTGGAGGGTGACGACGCCGCTGAACGGCGCGGCGACGTGGTTCGGGTTGTCCGGGTTGGCGCGCTCGCTCTCCGGGCGGGCCGGCTTGACCGACCGGTCGCGGACCGACAGCACGCGCGGCTGGCCGTTCATCCGGCAGTACACGGTGCGGTAGCCGCGCTCGTCGGCCTCGCCGATCGCCTCCACCGCGAGGTAGAGCGCGACGCCCGGGGACAGCTCGACGGTCAGTTCCTCGCCCGGCTTGAGGCCGTGCAGGAACGCCTGGGTCGGCACCACCGACACGTCGCCGTAGAGGCGGCGGGCTTCCTCGAAGTCGCGCGCCGGGCCCGGGAAGAGCAGCCGGTTGAGCGTCCCGCGCACGTCGTCGCCGTCGAGGGCGGCGTCCTGCTCGGGGGTCAGCGCGACGGTGCGCGGCGCGGTGGTGTTGCGGCCGGCCAGCGCGCGGGTGCGGAACGGCTCGGGCCAGCCGCCGGGCGGCGTGCCGAGTTCGCCCTGCAGGAAGCCGATGACGCTGTCCGGGATGTCGAACGCCGCCGGGTCGTCCTCGAACTTGGCCGGGTCCGCGCCGACCGCGCTGAGGTGCAGCGCGAGGTCGCCGACGACCTTGGACGACGGGGTGACCTTGACGATGTTGCCGAGGATCCGGTTGGACGCCGCGTAGGCGTCCTCGATCTGCTCGAACTTGTGGCCGAGGCCGAGCGCGATCGCCTGCTGGCGCAGGTTGGACAGCTGGCCGCCGGGGATCTCGTGGCGGTACACGCGGCCGGTCGGCGCGGGCAGGCCGGACTCGAACGGCGCGTACACCTCGCGCACCGCGGCCCAGTACGGCTCCAGGTCGCACAGTGCGTCCAGCGACAGCCCGGTGGCCCGCGGCGTGTGGTCGGTCGCGGCGACGATCGCGGACAGCGGCGGCTGGCTGGTGGTGCCCGCCAGCGCGGCCGACGCGCCGTCGATCGCGTCGACGCCCGCCTCGATCGCGGCCAGGTAGGTGGCCAGCTGGCCGCCCGCGGTGTCGTGCGTGTGCAGGTGGACCGGCAGGTCGAACCGCTCGCGCAGCGCGGACACCAGGGTCCGGGCGGCGGGCGCGCGGAGCAGGCCGGCCATGTCCTTGATGCACAGCACATGGACGCCGGCCTCGACGAGCTGCTCGGCGAGCCGCAGGTAGTAGTCGAGCGTGTAGAGCTGCTCGCCCGGGTTCGCGAGGTCGCCGGTGTAGCAGAGCGTGCCTTCGGCGATGGCGTGCGTGCCGAGGGTCGCTTCGATCGCGGGGCGCATCGCTTCGATGTCGTTGAGCGCGTCGAAGATGCGGAAGATGTCGATGCCGGTGGCGGCGGCCTCTTCGACGAACTTCGCGCACACCTTGTCCGGGTACGGGGTGTACCCGACGGTGTTGCGGCCGCGGAGCAGCATCTGGATGTTGAGGTTCGGCATGGCCGTGCGCAGCGTGCCGAGCCGCTCCCACGGGTCCTCGGTGAGGAAGCGCAGCGCGACGTCGTATGTCGCGCCGCCCCACGCCTCGACGCTCAGCAACTCCGGCGTCAGCCGCGCGACATGCGGGGCCGCGGCGGCCAGGTCGAAGGTGCGCACACGTGTCGCGAGCAGCGACTGGTGCGCGTCGCGGAACGTGGTGTCGGTGACGGCGAGCGCCTCCTGGGCGCGCAGCGCGTCGGCGAAGCCCTTCGCGCCGAGTTCGAGCAGCCGCTGCCGGGAGCCGGACGGGGCGTCCGCGTCGGCCGCGGGGGCCGGGAGTTCCGGCAGCTTGGTGCGCGGGGCGGCGAGCGCGGGCGCGGGCCCGTGCGGCCGGTTCACGGTGACGTCGGCGAGGTAGGCGAGCAGGCGGGTGCCGCGGTCCGCGCCGGCGCGGGCGCGCAGCAGGTCGGGGCGGTCCTCGATGAACGAGGTCGTGACCTTGCCGTCGCGGAACTCCGGGTCGTCGAGGACGGCCTGGAGGAACGGGATGTTGGTGGCCACGCCGCGGATGCGGAACTCGGCGACCGCGCGCCGCGCGCGGGCGACGGCGTCGCCGAAGGTGCGGCCCCGGCAGGTCAGCTTGACCAGCATCGAGTCGAAGTACGGCAGGACTTCGGCGCCGGTGAAGGTGCCGCCGTCGAGCCGCACGCCCGCGCCGCCCGGCGAGCGGTACGCGGAGACCGTGCCGGTGTCCGGCCGGAACTCGAGCGACGGGTCCTCGGTGGTGATGCGGCACTGCAGCGCGGCGCCCTGCACCCGGATGTTCTCCTGGGCGAGCCCGAGGTCGGCGAACGTGGCGCCGGACGCGATGCGCAGCTGGGACTGCACGAGGTCGATGCCGGTGACCTCTTCGGTGACCGTGTGCTCGACCTGGATGCGCGGGTTCATCTCGATGAACACGTAGCGGCCGCGCTCGTCGAGGAGGAACTCCACGGTGCCCGCGTTGCGGTAGCCGATGGTCTCGGCGAAGCGGACGGCGTCGGCGCAGATGCGGGCGCGCAGCTCGGGGTCGAGGTGCGGTGCCGGGGCGATCTCGACGACCTTCTGGTGGCGGCGCTGCACGGAGCAGTCGCGCTCGTACAGGTGCACGACGTTGCCGTCGGCGTCGGCGAGGACCTGCACCTCGATGTGCCGCGGGCGGACGACGGCCTCTTCCAGGAAGACCGTCGGGTCGCCGAACGCGGTCTGCGCTTCGCGCATCGCGGTCTCGACGGCGGCGCGCAGGTCGTCGCGGCGGTCGACCCGGCGCAGGCCGCGGCCGCCGCCGCCGGCCGCGGCCTTGACGAAGATCGGGAAGCCGATCTCGTCGGCGGCGGCGAGCAGCGCCTCGATGTCGTCCTGCGGGTCCGCCGTGCGGAGCGTCGGCAGTCCGGCGCTCTTCGCGGCTTCCAGCGCCCGCACCTTGTTGCCGGCGAGCGACAGCACGTCGGCGTTGGGGCCGACGAAGGTGATGCCGTTGGCCTCGCAGGCTTCCGCGAGCAGCGGGTTCTCGGAGAGGAACCCGTAGCCCGGGTAAATCGCATCGGCTCCGCACGCGATGGCGGCGTTGACGATGGTGTCCACATCCAGGTACGCGCGGAGCGGGTGGCCGCGCTCGCCGATCTCGTAGCTTTCGTCGGCTTTCTGGCGGTGCAGGGAGTGGCGGTCCTCGTATGCGTAGACGGCCACCGTGGCGATGTCCAGCTCGGTTGCGGCACGCAGCGCTCGCACGGCGATTTCGCCGCGGTTGGCCACCAGCAACTTGCGGATCACGTGCTACCTACCCTCCTTGCCCGGTCGCCCGGGGATTCCGGTCGGAATGCCCCGAACCCTAGGACAGGAGTACTGCTCCCCCGCAGGCCCGGTCCATATGCCGGGCACCGAGTGTGACTATGGGACAACGCTTCTGACCAGCGGGAATGCCGTTATTTCCCGTGGTTCGGGCGGTTCTGTGACCTTGCTCTCAAGGGTGTCGCGGCGCGTCGCGGCCGGAGATTTTGCGGGATCACCGGGATTTCCGCGGAATGTTCACCGCATGATCCAGGTGTCTTTCGCGCCGCCGCCGCGCAGCGAATGCACCAGCAGGCTGCGGAACGGCGCCGACCGGGTGAGGGCGACGGGCAGCACGACGGGGCCGCCGGACTGGCAGACGAAGGCGCGCAGGTCGACCGCGCGGGGTTCGAAACGTTCGCCGGTGAACGTCGGATGGGTGGACAGCGCCACGGTCTCCTGCGCGACCCAGTGCCGGGGGTCGGCGGCGATGTCGCTGCGGGCCTGTTTGAGTTCCTGGTCACCCGCGTCGGGGCCGATGACGATGCCTTCGCCGCCGTAGCCGTCGACGGGTTTGACGACCAGTTCGTGCAGGTGGTCGAGGACGTACGCGAAGTCGTCGGGGTCGCCGCACAGGTAGGTGCGCACGGACGGCAGCAGCGGCCGCTCGCCGAGGTAGTACTCGATGAGGCGGGGCACGTAGGCGTACAGCACCTTGTCGTCGGCGACGCCGTTGCCGAGCGCGTTGGCGATCGCGAGGGTCCCGGTGCGCACGGCGGCGAGCAGGCCGGGGCCGATCGGGCGGCGGTCGGCGCCGGTCGCGGCGGCGAGGACGTCTTCGTCGACGCGCCGGTACAGCACGTCGACGGGGTAGGCGCCGTGCCGGCCGCCGGTGACGACCACCCGTCCGCCGACGAACCTCAGGTCGCCGGGGGTGACCACGGGCACGCCGAGCGCGTCGGCGAGGAAGCGGTGCTCGAACCACGCGGGGCTGTCGGGTCCTTCACTGAGCACCGCGACGACGGGGTCGCCCGCGGTGCGCGGCGGGGCCGCGGCGGTGAGCGCGGCGTGCAGCAGCGCGGGCACCTGATCGGGTTTCAGGACGGCGGTGCCCGGGTCGAGTTCGGGCAGCACGGTGGCGGCGAGCCGGCGGGCGGCGAGCGCGTAGGCGAGCCCGGCGGGCATGTTGAGGTTGTCTTCGAGGACGAGCCACTCCCCCGTGCCGTCGCGCACCAGGTCGATGCCGGCGAGGCTGATGCGCACGGTGTCGGGGGGCAAGTGCCCGCCGGTACCGCGCAGGCCGGGTGCGCCGTCGACGACCCAGCCGGGCACGATCCGGTCGCGGACGACCTGGCGTTCGCCGTGCACGTCGTGCAGGAACGCTTCGAGGGCGGCGACGCGCTGGGCGAGGCCGCCGCGCAGCCGGGCCCAGTCGTCGCCGGCCACCACGCGGGGCAGCAGGTCGTAGGGGTAGAGCCGGGGCTCGTCGGCGCCGTCGGGGCGGAACAGGGTGCCGTCGACGCGCTGGAGTTCGTCGCGGGCGCGGGCCCGGACCCGCAGGCGGGCGGCGCCGAGGCGGGTGAGCGCGGCGACGGGGGCCGCGTAGGCGGGGCGGACCCGGCCGTCCGGGCCGAGCGCTTCGTCGAACGCGGCGCGGTAGCCCTCGAACAGGCCGGGGGTGCGCGGCGCGGGCACCGAGCCGGCGAGCCGGACCGCGGTATCGGCCCGGGTCTGTGCGGCGACCAGGTCGACGGCGTCGGCGAGCGAGCCGCCGCGGGCGACGGCGGCGCGCTGGCGGGCAGCGGAGCTGCCCCGGCCGAGGGCGGCGATCGCGCAGCCGGACGCGGTGTCCCAGTCGCCGAGGTCTTCCAGGTAGGGGCGGACGGTGGTCAGCAGCGCGTCCACGACGTCGGCCGCGGGCGCCGTGTGCAGCCGGATCGGGTGGACGAGTTCGCTTTCCAGCCCGGACCGGGCCGCGCGCCACGTCGCGGCGCGCAGCCACTCCTCGCGCATCCGCGGCGGCCGGGCGCCGTCGACGGCCTTGTGGCAGCCGCGCACCACCAGGGCGCGGAACAGCGCGGCGAGCATCACGACGTCGTCGACGTCCGGGCACGAGTCGGTGATGCGGAGTTCCAGGGTGGGCAGGTGCCGGGACGGGCGGGCGTCGTAGTAGACCATCCCGGCGTCGGCGATCACGCCGGACCGCAGCAGGCCTTCGACCATCTCGTCGTATTCGGCGGCCGACGCGAACGTGCCGGCCGGGCCGGAGGTGGGCCAGCGCCGCCACACGGTGCTGCGCCAGCTCGCGTAGCCGGTGTCGCCGCCGAGCCAGTAGGGCGAACTCGCGGACAGCGCCAGCAGAACCGGCAGCCACGGGGCGAGCCAGGGGAGGGCGGCGACGGCCAGGTCGCGGTCCGCGACGCCGACGTGCACGTGCGCGCCGCAGATGAGCTGCTCGTGCGCGAGCCGCTGGAAGGAGTCGACCATGCCCAGGTAGCGCGCGTCGGCCGTGACGGGGATTTCCTCGACGCGGGCGAGCGGGACGGTGCCGGCCGCGACGATGGCGAGACCGGATTGTTCGGCGGAGTCCGCGACTTCATGTCTCGATCGGACCAAGTCCGCTCGCAGGTCCGAGAGTTCGGTGTGCGGGTGGCTGTTGGTCTCGATCTCGGACTGGTGGAGTTCGGCCGTGAAGCCCTTGGCGGGCAACCGGTCGAGGACCTCGCGGGCGCCCGGCACCAGATGCCTGGTGTCGAGCCCGACGAGGTGGAACTCCTCTTCGACCCCGCAGGTGACCGCGCGTGTCGCCCCAGCACTGCCGCTGCCCATTTCGACAGCGTACTGTTACCCAAAAAGCGACGTACAGTTACTTCGTGGTCGAGTTATGTCCGTGTTGATCAATGTTCGGCACCGTTGAGCGGTGCTGTCACCGTCCGTGTCACTGTGCCGTGGCAAACCGGCGGCACGCTGACGGACCGTGTCCGAACCGCGGCCGCGGCGCCCGGGGTTCCGCGTTCGGCGGAGCCCCGGGCATCACGGAACGGATCCGAACCGGCTCCGAACCGACCCCGAACCGGCCCCCATCGGCTCGGGACCGGTTCCGGATCGGCTGGGCTCAGAGGTGCGGCAGGATGGCCGGGACCAGCGCGTCGATCGTGTGCGCGACGGCCGGGGCGCCGATCGCGGTCATCGTCCAGCCGCCCTCGCCGTCCCGGACGATCTTGGCGAAGATCTTCGCGTTGTGCGTGCCGGTCGGGACGACTTCGTACCGGGCGAGTTCGGCACCGGTGGCGTCCTCGATCAGCCGGCAGTACGCCGCGGAGATCTTCGAGAAGTCCGCGCCGGAGAACGAACTCGCCGTGAACACCAGCGCGGTGACCCGCGAGGGCAGCGCGGCGAGGTCGACGGTGACCGTCTCGTCGTCGCCGTCGCCCTGGCCGGTCACGTTGTCGCCGCTGTGCGAGACCGCGCCGTCCTTCGACTTGAGCTGCCGCGCCCACACGCTGTCCACCAGGTGGTGGTCGGCGTCGAACAGCAGGCAGGCGGCGTCCAGGTCGACACCGGTCAGCGCCTGCAGCCCGGGGCGCAGAGTCGTGTGCCTGACCGGGTCCCACCCCAGGCCCATGTGCACCCGGCCCAGCTCCTCGCCGTCCTTGCCGAGCGCGACGCGCGCGCCCTGGGCGAGTACTACCGCCATCTCGCAACCCCTCCCTGAGTCCCCCGCGGGCGCTTCGCGCCCCTGTCGTCGTACCGCACCCGCGCGATCCGCGGGGCATGGTCCAGCTGCAATCCTGGGACCCGGGATCGGCCGCCACGGGCGACTTGGGCGGATGTTGGGACGATCATGACCAGGCCGGTGCCGGGTGAGCGCGGTGTGCAGCGGGCCGCTACGGTCGGTGGCCGTGCCCACTGCTCCGCCGGACCCCGCGGCCGGCCCCGACGCCTCCGACGCCTCCGATGCCCCTCGGACTCCCGACGCCGAGACGGTCCAGGCGGCGCTGGCCGACTGGTGCCCCGAATACCGGCCGCTGGTGACGCCGTCGCCGGGCGAGGAACCGGTGTCCATGGCGGCCTGGTCCGATCCGGCGTGGCTGGCCGCCCGGGTGGCCGCGTCGCACCGCCGCTACCGCACCGACGACGCGCGGGTCGCCGCGACGCTGTGGTGGTTCTCGGCGAGCACGGCCCTGCTGACGCCCGCGTTGGCGACGCTGGTGGTCACCCGCTGGGCGGTCGACCCTCGGCCGGCCGCGACGGTGCTGCACATGCGGCGCGACGGCCTGCCGTCCGGCGCGCGCTCCTCGGGCGTGGCCGGACAGGACCCGGCCGCCGTGGGTGCGGTGGTGGGCGAGGCGGTGGCGGCGTACATCGACGCGCTCGCGGAGGCCGCGCCGCTGCGGCCCCGCGCCGGGTGGGCGATCGCGGTGGACACGATCGCGGGCGCGCTGCTGCGCGCCGGGACCACGATCGGCGAACCGGACGCCGCGGCGGCCCTGGCCGCGCCGTTGGTCGCCGCGGCCGGGAGGGCCGCGGGCGTCGGGGTCCCGCGGCCGCGGTTCACGGCGTTCCCCGGCATGACGTTCGTGCACCGCACGTCGTGCTGCCTGCTCTACCGTGCCCCGGGCCAGCCGATGTGCACCAGCTGCCCGGGCCGCCGCCCCGCCGAACGCGAGGCGGACCTGCGGAACTTCGCGGAGCGCTACGGCCGGCGCTGAGCGGGGTCAGGCGCCCGGCAGGTGCACGCCGCCCCCCTTGGGCGCCTCCGTCGTGGCGCTCGCGGGCGGCGCGGCCACGTCGACCGTGCGGCCGTACTCCCACTCCATGTGGCTGCCTTCCGGGTCCTCCATGCGCACCGGCAGCAACCCCGCGGACAGGGACAGCGACAGCGTGAGGGTGTCGGGACCGCTGCGCCCGCTCACCTGGACGACCTGCTGCCCGGCGACGGTCCGGACCGACAGCTTCTCCTTCGGGCGGAAATCGCTCAGCATCATCGCCGGATTGGCGACGTCGGCGATGCCGACGAAATCCTCCCACCCGGCGAAGGATTCGGTGACGTGCACGTACTTCTTGCTGAGCGCCTCGGCCGTGGCGGCCGGTGCTTTCGCCGACTGCGTCCAGAACACCTTGTCGCCCTTGATCCAGGCGTCGCCGTCGATCCTGCGGACCTCGGCGTGTGCCGAGCCGAGGGCTATGGTGCCTTGGAAGTCACGGGTGTCCAGGTCGACGAGCAGGTCGTAGGCGATCGTCCCTTCCTCGTCGGCGAACTGCGCGACGACCCGCACCGTCGGTTCGGAACCGGCGGCCTTCCGCGCGCGCTTGAGCAGTTCGTCGGCCGGCAGCTCCGCCAGCCGGTCCGGCGGCAGCGATCCCGTCGGCACGGGAGATGCACTCCCGCGCGGCGTCGCGGTAGCCGACGTGCTGGGCGACGCCGACGACTGCCCGACCGCCTCCGGGAACGGATGCTGTTTGGCCTGCAACCGCCCGCACGACGTGAGCAGCGCGACCCCCGTCACCGCGACCGCGACCGTGCGCATGACCGGGCCGCCGGCCCGTCGAGCACCCATGGAAAACCGCTCTCCCCCCGCTGTTCGCGCACGCCCCACCCGACGTGCCGTGCGGAAGCGTACGCCGGGGCGCCGACGTGCGCCACGGAGAAAAACGATCACGTTGGAAGGGTGCGCGGCAGTGCTTCCAGTCCGTCCAAAAACCGGTCCACGACAAAGCGGAAGCGTTCGTCCATATCGGGACCGGCCATCGCCCGCGCGGACGCGACGAGGTGCGGATACCGGTCGGCGGGCAGCCCCTCGATGAGGCCGGCGATCTCGTCGACCGCGGCCCTCCGCCCGAGGCGCCCCTCGGCTTCGGCCGCGGACACCGCGGCCTGCTCGTTGAGCATGAAGCCGGTGACCGTGATCCCCAGCGTGTAGCTCGCCAACGTGGCGTCCTGGCGGCTGAATCCGGCGTCGTGCAGCACTTCGAGCTGCTGCTCCATGACGGTCCACATGCCGGGCCCGTGCAGGAAGCGGCCGGCGAGCACCCGCACCGCGTCGCGGCGGACGCGCAGGAACTCCCGGAAGCCCCATGCGATCGCGCCCAGGTCGGCGCGCCAGTCCCCGGACCGCACCGGGAGGTCCGGCGCGGCGGCGAGCATCAGCGCGTCGCCGAGCAGGTCGAGGAGTTCTTCCTTGCTGCGCACATGCCAGTACAGCGACGGCGCGCGGACGCCCAGCTCCGCGGCGACGGCCCGCATCGACAGCGCGTCGAGGCCGTCGCGCTGGAGCACGGCCAGTCCGGCGCGGGCCAGCGCGTCGCGGGTCACCGAGCCGCGCTCGGCGCTCTTCACTTCCTGCGGCTGTGTCATCGCCTGAAATCTACTTGCCGGATCGGTCGCCATCCGCCACTCTAACGCCGTTAGAGTGTTCCCTAACACTGTAAGGGAGAGTGGCCGTGGCCACCGAAGTACGACCCCGGCCGGACGCGGCGCGACCGCCGGGCGCGCCGCGCAAGGGCGTGATCCTGGGCGTCCTGTGCGTGGCGCTGTTCATCGCGATGCTCGACAACGTCGTGGTGTCGAACGCGCTGCCGACCATCGACCGCGATCTCGGCGCGGGAGTCAGCGGCCTGCAGTGGGTCATGGAGGCGTACAGCCTGGTGTTCGCGGCGTTCCTGCTCACCGGCGGCACGCTCGGCGACCGCTATGGGCGCCGCCGGGTGTTCCTCGTCGGCCTGAGCCTGTTCACCGCGGGCTCGGCGCTGTGCGCGCTGTCCGGTTCGCTCGGCGTGCTCGTCGGCGGCCGCGTCGTGCAAGGCCTCGGCGGGGCGCTGCTGATGCCCGGGACGATGGCGATCATCCGGCACGTCTTCACCGACGACGCGGAGCGCGCCCGGGCGATCGGCCTGTGGTCCGGGGTGTCCGGCGCGGGGCTCGCGCTCGGGCCGGTCGTCGGCGGGCCGATGGTCGACGCGTTCGGGTGGGCGAGCATCTTCTGGATCAACGTGCCGATCGGCATCGCGGGTGTCGTGCTGGGTGCGGTGTTCCTGCCGGAGTTCGCCGAACGGCGCGGCCGTCTGGACGTGGCCGGCCTGGTGCTGGGCGTGATCGCCATCGGGGCACTGGTGTACGCGCTGGTCGAAGGCCCCGCGCGCGGCTGGGCGTCGGTCCCGGTGCTCGCCGCGGCGTCGGTGTCCGCGGTCGCGTTCGCGGTGTTCGCCGTCGTCGAACTGCGGGTGGCGACGCCGATGCTCGACCTGACGTTCTTCCGCGACCGGTTCGTGGCCGCCGCGGTGTGGGGCGGATTCGCGGTGAGCTTCGGCATGTTCGGCGCGCTGTTCTTCATCGGCCTGCTGATGCAGGACATCTACGGCTGGTCGGCGGCCGGCTCCGGATACACCGGGCTGCCCGCGACGATCGCGCTGATGGCGGCCGCGCCGGTCGCCGGACGGCTGTCCGCGCGCTACCACCCGCGGGTGCCGCTGGTCGCGGGGCTGACGCTGTGCGCGGTGGCGTTGGGCGGGTTGTCGCTGTACGGCGTCGGCGCGTCGTATGCCGCGTACTTCTGGGTGCTTCCGGTGCTCGGTGCCGGCATGGGCCTGGCGATGTCGCCGGTGTCGATCACCGTCATGTCCCGGGTCGCCCCGGCGCGCGCCGGGATGGCGTCGGCCACCAGCAACACGGCGCGCGAACTCGGCGGCGTGTTCGGCATCGCGGTGCTCGGCGCGGTCCTCACCGCCCGGCTGTCGGACAGCCTGACCGACCGGCTGGGTGCGGCCGGACTGCCCGCGGCGGACGTGCGGCACACGGTCGACGCGGTGACCGCCGGCGGCGGCGGGGGCGTCGGACACCTCGGACAGGCGCCGCCGGTGGTGCGGCACGCGTCCGAGACGGCTTTCGTGGACGGCCTGCACCTGGCGCTGTGGACCGGCGCGGCCGTGCTCACCCTGTCCGCCGCGGTGGTCGCCTGGCTGATGCGCCCGGAGCGGCGGGCCGAGCAGCCCGTCGAGCCGTCCGGGCCGGTGGCGGACACCCGTCCGGTGGCGGCCTGACCACCGCCGGGGTGCCGCGAGCCTGGCCATGCCGATACGCGGTTAGGCTCGCGGCACGCCGTTGGATGTCTCCGGGAGGTCTGCTGTGTCCGCGCTTGTGACGCCGTCCGCGGGCGGGGTGCCCGATCGCGCCGATGCGGTGGCCGTCGCCGGGGAGTCCGTGAGCCGCGAGGACCTCTTCGGCGCGGCCGCCGCGCTCGCCGACAAGATCGCGGGCAGCCCGGCGGTCGCCGTGCGCGCGACCGCGAGCCTGGGCACGGTCGTGGCGACGCTCGCCGGGCTCACCGCCGGGGTGCCGGTCGTTCCGGTGCCGCCGGACTCCGGCCCGGTCGAGCGCACGCACATCCTCGGCGACTCCGGCGCGGCCCTGCTGCTGGAGCCCGGCGGTCCGGGCGCATGGGACGACATCACGCTCCCCGTCGTCCCGGTCGACACCGCGGCCCGCGCGGCGAGCAGCTACCCGGAGCCCGCTCCGGACAGCACCGCGTTCGTCCTCTACACCAGCGGAACGACCGGGGCACCCAAGGGAGTTCTCCTCTCCCGCGGCGCGCTCGCGGCCGACCTCGACGCGCTCGCGGACGCCTGGGCGTGGACGCCGGACGACGTGCTGGTGCACGGGCTGCCGCTGTTCCACGTGCACGGACTGGTGCTCGGGGTGCTGGGCGCGCTGCGCACCGGGGCGCGACTGGTGCATACCGGGCGGCCGACGCCCGAGGCCTACGCGAAAGCGGGCGGGAGCCTGTACTTCGGCGTGCCGACGGTGTGGTCGCGCGTCGCCGAGGACCCGGCCGCGGCGGCCGCGCTGGCCGGGGCCCGGCTGCTGGTGTCGGGCAGCGCCCCGCTGCCGGTCCCGGTGTTCGACCGGCTGGCCGCGCTGACCGGGCATGCGCCGGTCGAGCGGTACGGCATGACGGAGACCCTGATCACGGTGAGCACCCGCGCGGACGGCGAACGCCGCCCGGGCTTCGTCGGCCTCCCCCTCGACGGCGTCGAGACGCGGCTGGCCGGCGAGGACGGCGCGGCGGTTCCGTACGACGGCGAGACGGTCGGCGAACTCCAGGTCCGCGGCGCGACGCTCTTCGCCGGCTACCTCGACCGCCCCGACGCCACCGCCGAAGCCCTCACCTCCGACGGCTGGTTCCGCACCGGCGACGTCGCCACCGTCGGCCCGGACGGCTGGCACCGGATCGTCGGCCGCGCCTCCACCGACCTCATCAAGTCCGGCGGCTACCGCGTCGGCGCGGGCGAGGTCGAGGGCGCGCTGCTCGCGCACGACGCGGTGCGCGAGGCGGCCGTGGTCGGCGTCCCGCACGACGACCTGGGCCAGGAGATCGTGGCGTTCGTGGTGGCGGACGGTGTCACCGGGCCGGAGCTCGCGGACTTCGTGGCGCGCTCGCTGTCCGTGCACAAGCGCCCGCGCCGCGTCCTGCTCGTCGACGCCCTCCCCCGCAACGCGATGGGCAAGGTGCAGAAGAAGCAGCTGCGAGCCTGAGCGGCCCGTCGGCGTCAGCCCGTGCCGCCGCCGACGCCGATCTCGTTGCCGTCCGCGTCCCGGTAGACCACCTTGGTCACGCCGCCGTCGTATGTCTCGCGTCGCGCCGGCTCGATGCCCCGCCGCGCGACCGCGGCCACCCGCTCGTCGAGGTCGTCGACGAACGTCAGCACCAGGGCGTTCCCCGCCCGTACCGGGTCCTCGACGATGTAGACGTAGCGGTGCTCGGCCACTTCCCACACCGCCTCGGTGTCGTTGGGGAGAAACGCCGGGGGGCCGCCGAAGAACCGCTCGTACCACGGCAGCGCCGCGGCGTAACTGGCGACGGGAACGCCGGCGAAGAGGCTCGGACCCATGCTGCCCTCCGGGTGCGGTCGACGTGTCACCTGTACCGACTCCACCGGCGCCGGAAACTCATCGGTCCGCCATTCCGCCCGCCTGCTCGACCCCGGACAAGTCAGCACTGGATGACTCGCCGTCGCACGACATAGTATGCGCGCATAGCATATGACGGATCGCGCGCACTCTTTCCGAACGGAGACCGCACCATGTGGACGCACGAGCACACCGCCGAGACGCCGCTGACCCGCGAGGCGATCTGGAAGGTCCTCGCCGACATCGACAACTGGGCCCGCTGGGACACGTCGATGGAGTCCGTCGCGCTGCTCGGCCCGTTCGCGGTCGGTTCGCAGCTGTCGATGACACCGATCGGGCAGGATGCGATCGTGTCGACGATCAGCGAGATCACGGAGAACGAGCGCTACGCGGACGAGACCGAGTTCAACGGCCTCACCCTGCGCTTCAGCCACACCCTCGTCGCGCTGCCGGCCGGCGGCACCCGGGTCGTGCACCGGCTGGAGATCGACGGCCCCGGCGCCGACGCCGCCGGCCCGGAGATCGGACCGATGATCACCGAGGACTTCCCCGAGGCCATGGAGGGGCTGCTCCGCTGCGCGGCCGAGTGATCCTCAGGGGGTACGGACCCGGGCGCGAACGGCCCCGCCCCCGGGCCGAGTTCCGGTGCCAACGAAACGGATCGGGCAGGATGCCGATATGACGAACGAGGACCTGGCCCGCCGCGGCTTCGCCACCGGAACCGACGTCTACCACCGCGCCCGCCCCGCCTACCGCCCCGAGGTGCTCGCCTATGTGGCCGAGGCCGCGGGTCTGGCCCGGGATGCCCACGTGCTCGACCTGGCCGCCGGCACCGGCCGCATGACCCGCGAACTCGTCGCGCTGGGGACCGACGTGACGGCCGTCGAGCCCGCGCCCGCGATGCGCGAGACCTTCGTCGCCGAACTGCCCGACGTGCGGCTGGTGGACGGCACCGCCGAGCAGATCCCGGCCGGCGACGCCCAGTTCGACGCCGTCGTGGTGGCACAGGCGTTCCACTGGTTCGACGCGCCGACCGCGCTGCGCGAGATCGCCCGGGTGCTGCGGCCGGGCGGCGCCCTCGCGGTGCTGTGGAACGAACGCGACCAAAGCGAGCCGTGGGCGGCCGAGTTGGTCGCGGCGACGCGCTGGGAGGGGTTCCGGCCCTACCTGGTCGACCGCGATCTGGGCACGGACCTCGACGCGAGCGGTCGCTACGAACCCGCGGTGCGCCGCGACTTCCCCTGGACGGACCGGCTGACACACGAGCAACTACTGGAACGCGTCGGCACGTTCAGCTACGTGGTGGCCATGCCGGAGGACGAACGGGCAGCCCTGTTCGGGCGGGTGCGGGCGTACCTGCCGAAGCTGCCGGATCCGGTGGAACTGCCGTATGTGACGGGCACGCTCGTGAGCCGCAAGCGACGCTGAAGGCAGCTCGTTCGAGCGCGGCGGTCGCGGCGAGGGGCAGCGCCGGAAACGGCTCGGCCCGGCCCCGGGGAAACCGGGCCCGGGCCGGGACCGTGCGCGCGATCGGTCACCACGTCGCCCTCGACCCGTCTCCGGGCCGTGGCCGCCGTCAGTCGCGGGTCGCCACCAGGTTGGTCTCCGGGAGGCGGACCAGCGGGATACGGCGGGTGCAACGGGTCTGGTAGTCGTTGTAGTAGGCGCGGTCGGCGGTCAGGCCGGCCCACGTCTCGGTGTAGTCGTCGCCGTCGAGGACCTCCGCCTCGCTCCAGTACGTCGCCCGCTGGACGCGCACCAGGATCTGCGGGTTGGCCTTCTTGTCCGCGAGGTTGACGAACCACGACGGGTTCTTGTCGGCGCCCGCGAACGACGCGACGACGATGCGGTGGCCGTCCTTGTCGACCCAGTACGGGAGCGCGACCTTGTGCACGTTGCCGGTCTTGCGGCCGACCGTCTGGATGAGGACGTGGAGCATCCCCGCGACGTCCCACCACTCGTTCTCGTCCGAGCCTTCCATGCCCTTGACGTGTTCCTTCGTGAAGGCCACGATCTCGTCCGGGCTGGGCTCGATGAACTCTTCGTTGCGCTGATCCGTCGACATGCCGGGGAGCGTAATCACCGAAACTTGACCTTGCAATGCAATGGGTGTGTGACGCGTGCCGGGAGCCCCGGCACGCGCCGGTCAGACCCCGTCGAGCGAGCGCACCGTGCGCCCGAACTCCTCGATCAGGTCCAGGCTCACACCAACCCGCCCGGTGTAGTCGGCCGGGCAGTCGCACAGCGCGAGCGCCCCTTCGACCATCTGCTCCATGGTCTCGATCTGGTCGGGCCGCACGATGTGCCCGACCAGCTCCTGCGCGCCCTCGCTCATCACCGCGGCGCGCGGCTCGACCGTGTTCACCCGGATGCCCGCGCCGTGCAGTTCCGCGGCGAGGCCGTTGGTCAGCCGGTTGAGGGCCGCCTTGGACGAGCCGTAGACGGTCGTGCCGGTACCGGTGCCGCCGAGCACGAACGGCGGGCCGGGCCACGGCTTCGCGGTCGCGCTGGAGACGTTGACGATCCAGCCCTCGCCGCGCTCGCGCATCCCCGGGATCGCCGCCTGCGCCAAGTGCAGCGGCGCGATGACGTTGATCTCGTAGTGCAGGCGGGCGCGGCGCAGCGGATAGTCCGCGACGGCCGCGTACACGCCCATGGCGGCGTTGTTGACCAGGATGTCGATCGGCCCGCCGAGGGCTTCGGCGGCTTCCGGGACGATCCGCTCGCGGTCGTCCTCGTTGGCCAGGTCGGCGCCGATCAGCGCGACCTTGCCGCCGTGCGCGGCGATGCGTTCGCCGACTTCGGCGAGGGTGCCGGGCAGCTTCGCCGAGGTGTCGAGGCTGCGGGCGGTGATGGCGACGTCCGCGCCTTCCGCGGCGAGGCGCCGGGCGAGGGAGGCGCCGATTCCGCGGCTGGCCCCGGTGACCAGGGCGCGGCGTCCGGCGAACCGCTTCTCGGACATGGGTCGGCTCCTCAGGGGCGGGTGAAGGCGGGGCTGTTGCTGTCCGCGGGCAGGCTGCCGAGCGGGGTGGCGATCTCGTCGTAGGTGGGCCCGCAGGTGGCGGCGTAGCGGTCCAGGACGTCGAGGTCGAAGCCGTACACCTCGGCGGCGTTCCCGGCGAGCATGCGGCGCAGGTCGGCCCGGTCGGTGCCGGGGAAGGCGCGGCGCAGGGCCTCGCGGGTGTACGGGTAGGTGCCTTCGTCGTGCGGGTAGTCGCTGCCCCACATGAACCGGTCGATGCCGATCTCGTGGCGGCTGTCCGCTTCGACGGGGCTGGGGAAGCTGACGCCGACCCAGACGTTGCGGGCGAAGTACTCGGACGGCTTGAGCGGCAGCCGGTCGTCGTCGCCGTAGGCGAGTTCGCCGATGCGGCCGGACGACATCTGCGCGTGGTAGGCGTCGAGTTGGCGCAGCAGCGGCGGGATCCACGAGGCGCCCTGCTCGGTGATGACGAACTTCAGGCGCGGGAAGCGCTCGAACGCGCCGGACACCAGCATGTGGGTGAGCGGGCGGCGGAAGAACGTCGCGGCTTCGGCGATCCACAGGAACTTCGAGGCCGGGTAGGGCCCGTAGTCGGGCGAGCCGGAGCCGCCGTGGTTGACGACGACCAGGTCGAGGTCCTGGCAGACCTCCCACAGCCGGTCCCAGTCGGGGGCGTAGATCGGCGTGATGCCGGCCGCGTCCGGCGGGGTGGTCGGCACGAGGATGCCGGCGAGGCCTTGCTCCTTGGCCCACTTGGCTTCGGCGATCGCGTCGTCGATGTCGTTGAGGAAGATCTGCGCGAGGCCGGCCCGGCGGTGCTTGTGCTCGCCGCCGCACCACTCGGCGAGCCAGCGGTTGTGCGCGCGGATGCCGGCGAGGCGGCGGGCGTACGACTCGGCGGACGGCGGGCGGGCGATGAGCTGGCCGGTCGGGAAGAACGGCGGGACGGTGTTGGGGAAGACCACCTCGGCGACGACGCCGTCGGCTTCCATCTCGGCGATGCGGCGGGAGTCGTCCCAGTTGCGGGTGCGTCCGTCGTCCTGCAGGTCGCGGAACGGGTTGCGGTACTTGCCGCGCCAGGCGTCGAACTCCTCGTGCCACGCGGAGTCGAGGTAGTTGCGGTAGGTCTCCATGTTCGCGCCGGCGTGGCCGTCGGCGGAGATGACGGTGTAGCGGTCGGTCATCGCGCCGCCTCCTTCTGTTCGGGCTGCCCCGCGGCCTCGGCGGCCTTCGGGTCGAGGTTGAAGACGCGCACAGCGTTGTCGCGCAGGAACTTGGGCCACACGTCGGCCTTGAACGGCACGTCGGGCAGTTCGCGGAAGATGCGGTCCAGGGAGAGGCCCATGGGGTAGTAGCCCGCGTACATGATCTTGTCGGCGCCGCGGGTGTTCGCGTAGTCGACGATCGCCTTCGGGTAGTACTTCGGGGCGAAGGCGGAGGTCATGTAGTACAGGCCGGGCCACTTGAGCATGAGCTTGACGGCCAGGTCCTCCCACGGCTCGGCGCCGTGGCGCATCACGATGCGCAGCTCGGGGAAGTCGTAGCAGACCTGGTCGAAGTGCATGACGTCCTGGCAGGCGGCGGGCACGCGCGGCCCGGGGATCCCGGCGTTGGAGATGATCGGGATGTCCAGGTCGATGCAGGTCTGGTAGACCGCGTAGTAGCGGCGGTCGCTGACGGGCACCTGCGGGTTGCAGCCGGCCGGGAACGTGGTGACCGCGGCGATGCCGTGCTCGGCGTGCGCGGTGCGGATGCGGCGGACCGCGGCGGTGATGTCGTTCGGGTCGACCTCGATGCTGAACCGGAACCGGCCCGGGTGGCGCTCGGCGGCCTTCAGCGCGGTCTCGCTCAGGCCGACGAGGCCGATCGCGACGCCGCACGCGTCCATCTTGGCGACGGTGGTGGCGATCGGGTCCTCGTCGTCGGCGAGCTGGTTGGGCACGCCCTTGAACATGTACTCGGCGGGGAACTCCATGCCGGCGCTGTCCGCGTCCTTGAGCTGTGGCTTGAGGAAGTCGTAGTGGCTGCGTGCCTGGGCGCTCGGGAATCCGATCATCAGGTCGACAGCGCCGACGTCGGCGGGGAAACCGGGCACGCGAAACCTCCTTGGCCGGCCTGGGTTTCAGGCCGCTACTGGGACATGTTTCACTCTACTTAGTTGATTGACTCTGTCAACCTATTGGCCGCGGGAGGGGTCGCCGGGCCTTGCTGTGCGGGCGCTCCGGCGGCCCGCTCCAGGGCCCGGATGTGGTGTAGTGCGAACAGCAGCGGGATCGCCCCGAAGAACCCGAAGGACATGTCGATCAACGACCAGTAGACGGGGATGCCGCGCACCGGCCCGCAGACCAGCGCCAAGGGGACGAGCGCCGCGCACGCGATCAGGCCCCACTGCACCACCCACACGTTGCGCACCGGATCGCACAGCGGGCCCCAGAAGGCGGCGGCGATCGTCAGGTGGGCGAAGGCCAGCCAGTCGGTGCCGTACGCCAGGAAGGGATAGTGCGCGTTCGTCACCGCGACGCCTTCGCGCGTCCGGTCGATCCAGGCCACGACGTCGGTCGGCAGCCAGCTCGTGCGGTGCGCGAGGTCGGCCAGCCACGCCGTCTCGGTCTCCAGCGGGAAGGCGGTCAGGCCGCTGACGACGAGGCCGGCCAGGAAGACGGCGAGCCAGATGCGTGTGCGTCTCATGTGGTGCGCGGGGGATATCGCGTGGGTGGTCATGGCACCGGACGCTAGACCCGCCGGACACCCCCGCCTGACCGGTAAAGCCCCTGGTCACACAACATGTGCAGGGTACGTGCAGAACCTTCACGACTCCGTCTGCGACCTCTCGGGCCGCCCACCCCGTCTCGTCTGTGGAAGGCCACCACGAAGGAGCAGCGATGCGCAGGAGCACCCGCGAGGGCTTCACCGAATTCGCCGAGGCCGCCGCGCCACGCCTGCGGCAGACCGCGTACCTGGTGTGCGGCGACTGGCATCTCGCGGAGGACCTGACGCAGACCGCGCTGGAGAAGGTCTACGTGGCGTGGCGACGCGTGGAACGCGCCGAGAACCCCGAGGCGTACGCGAAACGCATCGTCCTCAACGCCTATCTGGACAGACGGCGATTGCGCAGCTCCGGGGAAGTCACCGGCCTGGACGTCCGCGAACTCGACCGGCCCGCCGTCGACGACGGCAGCGCCGAGTTGCGGCTGACCCTGCGCGCGGCGCTCATGCGGCTTCCACCGCGCACCCGCGCGGTGCTGATCCTGCGCTATTGGGAAGACCAAAGCCTGGAGAGCACCGCCGAGTTGCTCGGCATGTCGGTGTCCGCGGTCAAGAGCGCGGGACCACGCGGCCTCGCGCAGCTGCGTGACCTGCTGGGTACCGACCTGCCTTCCCTGTCGACGTCGTGACGAGCGCGAGAAGAGAAACCGGCATGCTGACCGAAGACCGCTTCAAAGACCTGCTGAACGCCGAACTCGACGCCTCCCCCGGCCCGCCGATGCCCGGCATCGCGGACCGCGCCGCGGCGGGCGGCCGCCGCCGGGCCCGGCACCGCACGGCCGCCGCGGCGGCGGGCACCGCGCTCGCCGTCGGGATCCTCGCTGGCGGCATCACCGTGGTGTCGGCGCTGGGCCCGAGCGGGGCGTCGGTCGCCGGGCCCGCCGCGGGGCCCTCGGCTTCCGCGACACCGCAGGCGGCCACCCTCCAAGGCGACCCGCGGTTCCCGGAACAGCCGGTCCCCGACAACCCCCTGGCCGCGCAACTCCGCCCGGCCATCGAGCAGTTGCTTCCCGGCGGCACGAAGACCACCCGGGTGTACACGGGCAGCGACGGCGGCATCTACGCCACCGTGGACTGGCGGACCGGACAGGGCCTCGTCGAGGTCGTCGTCGGCCTGGTCGGCAGGCAGTGGTTCGGCTGCGAACTGGTCGGCGGGAAACCCCGGCAGGTGGAGGGCAACTACGGGCAGTGCGTGCTGACCAACGGCACGCTCGTCGGCACGTACGGCGGGACCAACGCCAAGACCGGACTGCAGAACCGGCGCTTCGACACCGTGTCCGACGGCACGATGATCACGCTCAGCTACGCGAACGGCACGATCTCCGACAACGCCACGCCCACCCAGCCGCAGCTGCCGCTCACCGACGAGCAGGGCATCGGCATCGTCACCAGCGACGCGTGGCGGCCGCTGCTGACCGCCTACGTCCCGCTGCCCCCGGGACCGACGGGCGCCCCGACCCGGATCCCGAGCCCCCCGGCGACGGTAGACTTGCCGCCGCTGACGTCGGGTTCACACCCGCCCGCTTCCAGCCCTCCGGCCCACCGCTGACCTCGACCGGCTCCGCCCCGGCGGACGCGCGTGCGGCCCCGGCCTTTCCAGGCCGGGGCCGTACGCGTGTCTTCACAGGACTGTTCAGCGGGTCAGCGGGTCAGCGGGTCAGCGCCTGCTTGATCAGCGTCCGCCCGAAGTCCCACACCAGACCGGTTCCCTTGTGCGCGTCGTCCATGACGTCCACGAACGCGGCCGTGAAGTTGTCCACGTCGTGCTGCCCGATCACGTACGGCGGCAGCAGCTTGATGACGTCCATGTGGTCGCCCGCGACCTGGGTGAGCATCCGGTGGCGCTGGAACAGCGGCACGACCACCATCTGCGCGAACAAGCCCGTCCGCGCCGCCTTCAGCGTGGACCAGCCGGCCCGCAGCTTGAGCGAGCGCGGCTTGCCGAACTCCAGTCCCACCATGAGGCCGCGGCCGCGCACGTCGGCGAACAGCTCGTACTTGTCCTGCAGCGGCTTCAGCGCCGCCTGGAACGCGTCGCCCATACGTTGGCAGTTGCCCACCAGGTCCTCGTCCTCCAGGACCGCGAGCGTCGCGAGGCCGGCCGCCATCGCCTGGTTGTTGCCGCCGAAGGTGCAGTCGTGGACCAGGACGCGGTCCATCGTCGAGTAGACCTTCTTGAAGATCCAGTCCTTGGTGATCGTCGCGCCGATCGGCACGTAGCCGCCGGACAGCGCCTTGGCGACCGTGACGATGTCCGGCTCGACACCGTCCTCCCACTCGTACGCCCAGAACTTGCCGGTGCGCCCCATGCCGACCTGCACCTCGTCCGCGATCAGCAGCGCGCCGTGCTGCCGCAGCAGTTTCTGCGCGGCCGCCATGAAGCCGGGCGGCGGGATCAGCACGCCCTTGCCCTGGATCGGCTCCATGATGAACGCCGCGACATCGCCGCGCTTCAGCTCGCGCTCCAGGGCGTCCAGGTCGCCCAGCTTGATCGCGGAGTCCGGCAGCAGCGGCTCGAAGCCCTTGCGGAACTCCTTCGCGCCGTTGACCGACAGCGAACCCGTGGTCAGGCCGTGGAACGCGTGGTCGACGTAGACGATCCGCTTGCGGCCGGTCGCGAAGCGGGCGAACTTCAGCGCCGCCTCGACCGCTTCGGTGCCGCTGTTGCAGAAGTACACGCGGTCCAGGTGCGGCGTCGTCTTGAGCAGCCGGTCCGCGAGCGCGACGGCGAGCGTCGGCGTCGCGAAGTGCACGATGTCCGGCAGGTCGAGCGCGATCACGTCCTGCATCGCCTTGCGCACCACCGGGTGGTGGCGGCCGACCCCGTAGGTGCCGAAGCCGGACAGGAAGTCCAGGTATTCGGCGCCGGTCTCGTCGTACAGGTACGGGCCTTCGGCACGCACGTAGTCGCGGTGGAAACCGATGGTCTGCAGGACGCGCGGCAGCTGCGGGTTCAGATGCTTCGCGGTCAGCTCGAACTCCTGCCCGCGGTACTGCTCAAGCGTCTCGCCGAGGTCGAACGTCATCGCCACCGTCCTGTTCGCTCACCGTGCCGGGTGCCCGGGGTGCCTGGGGTGCCTGTGACCCGGGCGCCTCGGGCGTCTGGGTCAAGTCTGCCTCGTTCCGCCCGGCCGGCGCGGACGACGCCGCCGGGTCCGCGGGTTCGTCGGGCGCCGCCGCCGTATATGGGCCGCGCAGCCACGCGGACAGTACCGGGGCGACCACCTTCAGCGACGTGTAGGCCTTGAGCCCGTTGCGCACGATCCCCGGCCGCAGCAGCTCGTGCCCCGGCGCGTCCGACACCACCCGCACGACCGCCCACGGCCGGTCCTCGGCGCTCCCGCCGAGCAGGAACGACGACTCCATGTCCGCCGCCACCACGCCCCGCGCGGCAAGCGCCTCCCGCTCGGCCGGCCGCACCAGCTTCCGCACCGTCGCCACCGGCCCCGTGTGCACCACCGGCCCCAGCGACGCCGACGCCGCCGCCTCGCGCAGCGCCGCCGCCACCTCGTCGGCCCACGGGCACACGCGCACGTGGCCGGACGGATCGCGTACCTCGGTGGCCACGACCACCTCGCCGGGCTTGAGCCCGCGCATCCCCGCGCCCATGCCCGCGATCACCAGCGCGGGCACCGACCGCAGCCGCACCGCGGCGTTGCGCGACTTGCGCTCCCCCATGCCGGTGCGCACCACGGGGACCGCCCCGCCGCGGCCGAGGGCGTGTGCCTCGATCCGCAGCGGGGCGGCGACGACCCCTCGGTCCCGCGCGTCCCGCCGATCCCCCGGGTCGGTCACGCGGCCGTCTTCACGTAGCGGCCGAGCGCCATGATCGGAAAAACGATCCGGTACATGTGGTACTTGATGTAGAAGTCGCCGGGGAAGCCCGTGCCGGTGAACTGCGGCTCGTCCCACCCGCCTTCGGCGTTCTGCCGGGACGCCAGCCAGGCCGCGCCGCGGTCCACCGCCGGGCCCCGCTCACCGGCCGCGAGCAGCGCCATCAGCGCCCAGGCGGTCTGCGAGGCGGTCGAATCCCCCTTGCCCGCCCAGGACTTGTCGACGTACGACCTCAAGTCCTCGCCCCAGCCGCCGTCTTCGTTCTGAACCTTGTACAGCCACCGCACCGCGCGCCGGATCGCGCTGTGCCGCGGGTCGACACCCGCGAGCACCAAGGCCGGAACGACCGCACCGGTGCCGTAGATGTAGTTCGCGCCCCAGCGGCCGAACCACGACCCGTCCGGCTCCTGGTTGCGCAGCAGCCAGCGGACGCCCTCGACGACCTGGTCGCGGTACTCCGGCCCGGACTCGGCGAACATCTCGACGATGTGCGCCGTCACGTCCGCCGACGGCGGGTCGATGACCGCGCCGAAGTCGCAGAACGGCAGCTTCAACGGCAGCATGCTGGTGTTGTCCGCGTCGAACGCGCCCCAGCCGCCGTCCTTGCTGCGCATGCCCGCGGTCCACACCTCGGCGCGGCCGAGCACGGCGGCCTTGCGCTCGGGGTCCGGGTGGTCCGCGTAGCGCAGCCCCATGACCACCTCGGCGGTGTCGTCCGTGTCCGGGTAGTAGTCGTTGGCGAACTCGAAGGCCCAGCCGCCCGGTTCGAGGTTCGGGCGGCGCACCGCCCAGTCCCCGCGCTCGCGGATCTCCTCGTCCAGCAGCCAGTCGGCGGCCTTGACCACCTGCGGGTGGTCATGCGGGAGACCCGCGTCGCGCAGCGCCACCAGGGACAGGCCGGTGTCCCACACCGGCGACTGGCACGCCTCGAACCGGCGCACGGTGCCCTCGGGCGTGTCCTCCCAGATGGTGAACCCGTCCAGGCCCTTGATGCCCTGCGCCATCACCGGGTGGTTCAGCGGGTAGCCCATCAGGTGCAGCGCCATCAGCGAGTAGACCCACGGCGGCTGGATGCCGCCCCACCCGCCGTCGGCTTCCTGCCGCTGGATGATCCACTGCGTCGCGCGGCGCATCGCGTTGCGGCGCAGCGGCTGCACCGGCTTCTTGCTGTAGACGTGCAGCGCCTTGTCGGCGGTGCGGAAGAACTTCGACCACGGGTCGGTGTCGACCGGCTTGGGCTGCACGAACCCGGTCGGCGCCAACTCGTCCAGCGGGAAGGGCGACTTCCGCACCGGGCGGAACGCGTTCACGATCGTGAGCGGCACGATGGTCTGCCGCGCCCAGCACGCGAAGTCGTAGACGTTGAGCGGGAACCACTTGGGGAAGTAGATCAACTCCGGCGGCATGACCGGGAGTTCGTCCCACGAGGCCCAGCCGAAGAGGGCCAGCCAGATCCGGGTGAAGACCCGGGTGTGCGGCACACCGCCGTGCTCGCGGATGAACGCGGCGGCGTGCTGCATGTGCTCGGCGTCGGGGGAGTCCCCGGCGAGCTTGAGGGCGACGTACGCCTCGACGGTCGTGGACAATTCCGCGGGCCCGCCGCGGAACGACGCCCACGTCCCGTCCTCGCGCTGGTTCGACCGGATCCAGCGGGCGGTCTGCTCGGTCTGCTCGGCGGAGCGGATGCCGAGGAACTCGCGGAACAGCAAGTCCTCGGCGTCCATCGTGACGTTGGTTTCCAGCTCGCCCTTCCACCAGCCCACGTCGCTCTGCACGGAGAGCAAGTGCGCCACGGCCCGGTCCAGCGTGTCCTTCGCCTGGTCCGGGGCGTGACCGGCTTCGGTCCGGACGGTCACCGTCATGATCACAACTCCCGAGTCGTAGTGAATGCCGCCAAGGCCGCCAGGTCGGTACGCGTCACCTCCGGGATACCGAGTCCGTCGAGGCAACCAAGGGCAAGTTCCAGGTGCCGCTGCGCCTCCGCTTCGGTGCGCGCGCGGCCGCCGGCGTCTTCGATGAGCCGGGCCGCGGCGTCGAGCTGACTCTCAGTCAGTTCGCCCGGGGAGACATACAGTTCGGCAAGTCGGCCGGCTTCCGCATGGCCGGAGTTGAGGGCGGCGACGACCGGGACGGACTTCTTCCGCTGCCGCAGGTCGTTCCAGGCGGACTTTCCGGTCACCTCGGGACGGCCCCAGATGCCGAGCAGGTCGTCGACCGCCTGGAACGCGATGCCGAGGTTGTGGCCGAAGCCGTAGAGCTTGTCGACCACGGCCTGGTCCGCGCCCGCGAGCGCGGCGCCGATCGCGCTGGCCGCGGCGAGCAGCGCACCGGTCTTGTTGCCCGCCATGGCGAGGCACTCGTCGACGGTGACGTCCATCCGCGTCTCGAACGACAGGTCCTGCGACTGGCCGTCGATGAGCGCCGCGGTCGCGTCGGTGAGCAGCTTGGCGGCGCGGGCGCCCTGCCCGGCGGACTCCATCAGCACCTGCTCGGCCAGCACGAGCAGGCCGTCGCCGGCCAGCACCGCGAGGCCGGGCCCGAACGCCTTCCAGGCCGTGGGGCGATGTCTGCGTTCCTCGTCGCCGTCCATCAGGTCGTCGTGCAACAGCGAGAAGTTGTGCACGAGTTCGACGCCGACCGCGCCGGGCACGCCCAGCTCGACCGGTGCGCCGACCGCTTCCGCGGACAGCAGGGCGAGGGCGGGGCGCAGGGCCTTTCCGCCGTTGCCGGGCACCGGGCGGCCTTGCACGTCCACCCAGCCCATGTGGTACGCGCTCACCTTGGCGAGCGGCGGTTCGAGCCGCGCCACGGCCGCGCGCAGCGCGGGCTGCGTGGCCTCTCGGGCGCGGTCCAGTACAACGGGCGCGAGGGAGCTGTCGGCTACGGTCACGGTGTCGTCGTCCTCTCCGGGAAAGCACCTGGCGGGGTCGTCGGCAGAACACGCCCGGGAATCGTGGCTTCGGCAGCGGCCAGGCCGCTGCGGACGGCGCCTTCCATCGTCGCGGGCCAGCCGGTGGCGGTCCACGCGCCGGCCAGGGCGAGGCCCGGGACGGCCGTGTGCGCGTGCGGCCGCAGCCGTCCGGAGCCCGGGGCGGCACGGAAGGTCGCCGTGCGTTCTTTGGTCACGACGAACTCCTCGACGCGCGCGTCGCGGGCGGCGGGGAGCAGGCGTTCGAGCGCGGGCAGGTACCGCTCGCGCAGTTGCTGGTGCGTCATGTCGATCTCGGCGTCCGCCGCGGAGTGGGAGACCGCGAGGTAGCGGCCGCGCGGCAGGCCGAGGTTGGCACTGCGGTCGAAGACCCACTGCACCGGGCTGGCGAGCCCGGCGGCGAACTCGTGGTCGAAGACCGGCCGGTCGTAGACGACGTGCAGGTTGACGATGGGCGAACTGCCCAGCCCGGCCAGCACGGTCGGGTCGGCGGGCCGGTCGCCGAGGAGGAGGGCGCCCGGAGGCAGCAGGCGGGCGGCGTCCTCGTGCGGGACGGCCAGCACGACCGCGTCGCCGGACACCGTGGCGCCGTCGGCGGCGACGGTGAAGCCGCCCTCGGGCAGCACGTCGAGCGCCGAGACGCGGGTGCGGAGCCGGACGTCGACCTTGGCGTCCTCCAGCGCGCGCTGCGCGGCGTCGCCGTGCAGCTGCTGCAGGGGGACGCGGCTCCAGCCGATGTCCGCGCCGTCGTTGGTGTCGAGCAGCCCGGTGCGGAAGACCTTGACGGCCATCGCGAGCGAGGCGTGCTCGGCGGTGAGGTTGAGGGTGGCGACGCCGACCAGGTCCCACATCGCGGCGCGTTCGCGGCCGGTGACGCCGAAGCGGTCCAGCCAGGCGCCGAAGGTGGTCTCGTCGAGCTTGGGGTCGTCCGGGTCGAGGCGCTTGAGGGCCATCGCGGCGACGCCGACCCGGGCGCGTCCGGCGAGGGTGAGGAACGGGTAGCGGGAGAGCGCGGCGGACAGGTGCAGGGGCGACGGCAGCCCGGAGCGGTGCAGCCGTCCGGTCGTGCCCCACGGGGTCAGCACCGGGACGTCCAGCCGGTCCTGGAGTTCGACGAGGTGGGCGGTGCCGATCCGGTCGAGGAAGCCGCGGTACGCGGTGCAGCAGCGCAGGAACACGTGCTGCCCGTTGTCCAGCCAGCGGCCGTCGCGGCGGAACGAGAAGGTGGCCCCGCCGAGTCTGGGGCGGCCTTCCAGCAGGGTCACCGACATGCCCGCATCAGCCGCGGCCAGCGCGGCGGTGATGCCGGCGAGTCCCCCTCCCACCACGATCAGACGACGTGTCATGAGCCCTCACGTACCCAGATGATCACTCGGCCTACTCACCCTTGAAGTGTTTTTCCCCGGTTCGTGTTCCCCACGCGATGAATTTTCTGGAAGGCGGATCGCCCACCCACCGGCAAACCGGACAAACCACGTACCGCGATCTCCGCTTTCTCCCAGCCGGGCAGCGATTGGCGGCCCTCCAGAACCAGCGACGGCTCGGCCACGATCCGGGTGAGAAGGCGCCGGTAGATGCCCGCCATCGCACCCGTGCACGCGGCACTGCGCCGGTCGAGCAGCGGGAGCAGGCGCAGGCCCTCGTCGAACAGCCGGCGGGCGCGCTCGCCCTCGAAGCGCACCAGGTCGTCGAAGGCGGCGCCGGGCACGAACGTTCCGTCGGCTTCCCAGGCGCCTTCCAGGCCGAACTTGGCGAGGTCCTCGCGCGGCAGGTAGACCCGGCCGTTCTCCTTGTCCTCCTTGATGTCGCGGAGGATGTTGGTCACCTGGAGGGCCAGGCCGAGGGTGTCGGCCAGCTCGGGGGCGCGCTCCGGATCGGCCGACCCGAAGATGGCCAGCGACAGCCGGCCGACCGCGCCCGCGACGCAGCGGCAGTACACGACCAATTGGTCGAACGTGTGGTACTGCGTCTCCTTCAGGTCCATCTCGACGCCGTCGATCAGCTCGTCGAGCGCGGACAGCGGGATGGGGTAGCGGCGGGCGGCGTCGCCGAGGGCCGCGCAGACCGGGTCCCGGTACGCGTCGAGGTCCTGGAGCTGGGCGCGCATCCGCGCGAGTTCGGAGATCTTGGTCTCCAGCGGCAGGTCGCCGTCGCCGATGTCGTCCACTTCGCGGGCGAACGCGTAGACGGCGCTGAGCGCCAGGCGTTTGGGTTCGGGCAGCAGCCGGATGCCGTAGTAGAAGTTGCGCGCCTGGTTACGGGTAAGCCGCTCGCAGTAGGCGTACGAGGCGTCTACATCCATATCGCTCCTTCACCGTTTCCGGGCCAGCACGCGGACGACTTCCCGCAGCAGGCCGGCCTTGCCGGGCCTGGGGCGCTGCCCCAGTACGTCGTGGTCCGCGGCGGCGATGGCCGCCAATGCCGCTCGTCCCCCGGCCGTGAACCCCGCGACCGCGAGGCGTTCGCGCCCGCGCAGCGAATGGACCAGCGGGGCACCGGCGCGGAGCAGGTTAGCCGCGCGTCCGGCCTCGAACGCAACCAGTTTTCGCAGGTCGGGACCCGCGGTAGAGGCTTTCAGATCGGCTTCCGCGACTCCGAACCGGGTCATGTCCTCGGCCGGCAGGTAGATCCGGCCCTTGCCGAAGTCCTCGCCGACATCCTGCAGGTGCTCGGCGATCTGCAGCGCGGTGCAGATCTCGTCGCTGCGGGCGAAGCGCCAGTCGTCCGCCTTGCCGAAGACGTACAGGACGATCCGGCCGACGGGGTCGGCGGAGAGCCTGCAGTAGGCGACCAGGTCGTCGAACGTCTCGTAGCGCGCCACGCGCTGGTCCTGGCGGTTCGCCTCGATCAGCGCGACCAGCGGGTCGGCGGGCAGGCCGACGGCTTCGACCGTGCCGCGCAGTGGGCGCAGCACGTCCAGCCGCGGGTCGCTTCCCGCGTAGATCCGGCGCACGTCGTCCTCGACCGCGTCGAGCTGGGCGAGCCGGTCCCCCTGGGCCTCGTCGCCGATGTCGTCGACGAGCCGCGCGAAGCCGTACACCGCGAGCAGGTGGCGGCGGTGCTCGGGGCGCAGCACGCGCGAGGCGACGGGGAAGTTCTCGTCTTTGGCCTGGGCCATGACCACCGCCGGGTCGACGACCGCCCGGTCGGGCACGACGGCAGCCGCCGCCGGGTCGCCTCCGGTGTCATCGCAACCTGCATGACCGCCGGAATTGCGCTCCATCTCTCTCCCTGGACTGCTGTGAACCGCGTCCCCGGCGGCTGCGGACGGCAGCGGTCGGCAACGGCTCCAACACGACAGTTGGCCAGGAACTCGGCGTGTCCCGGTCGGTCTGACGGTTCAGCTTGCCTGATCAGCGATGGGCCGATCAAGCACCGGGCTGACGCGTGTCAGTACGATTCCACGCACCATTCCGACCGAAACGCCACCGAAATCCACGGCATCGGATCCCGCTATCCACAGCTGCGCGGGCGCGTAGTCACCCCCTTGGCAGTCAGGACGCGGGGGCCTCGGCGGCGGTTTCACCGGGGCATTGCGATTTTCCGCGATTTTCCCCATCGCGGCACGGCGCACACGCCCGTGGGCCAACCGGAGGTTGGGATTCCGTTAATTCCGGCGGGGTCGACAAACGGCCATTCGGGAAACTCACCGTCGGCAAAGCGGGACCTTCGCCCCTAATTGCCGAACCGCACGCGAGGCCATGCTGGAACACATGAGGACCACACCCGTGGCGACATCTGTGCCGACCGTCGAACAGCTCCCCGCCGACGCGGCGCTCCGGCTGATGGCCGGCGTGCCGGTCGGGCGCGTGGTATTCACCGAAGGCGCACTGCCGGCCATTCGCCCGGTGCATTTCCTCTTCGACGGCGCCGACGTGGTGTTCCGCATCATGGCCGACCAACGATTGGCCGCCGCACTGCACAACACCGTGGTTGCCTTCGAGGCCGACGAGTACGACGCCGTGGACGGAACCGGCTGGACGGCGACCGTCACCGGGCATGCGACGCGCGTCGACAACGTGGCGGAGATCACCCGCCTCGACGGCCTTCTGCCGCGCCCCTGGGGCCCCGAAGCGGTCCTGTTCCGGGTCGAGGCGGAGATCGTGACGGGACGGCGGGTGGGGTACTAGCCGGGCGTCCGGAGATCTGCGCCGGGCGCGGGCCACACGAACGTGTGACCGAGGCGACAACGCCCCCTTCGAAGAGCGACACTGGCGGGCAGCACCCAAGGAGGTGAAGGAGACCGGTGAGTGTTACAGCAGCCGAGCATCACGGACCGTGGACGCTGGACGACGTCCTGGCCCTGCCCGAAGACCCCCGGAACCGCATCGAGTTGGTCGGGGGAGCCCTCCTGACGAGCCCCAGCCCCGGCGTCCCGCACCAACGAGCCGGTCATCGCCTCCACCTCCTCCTGGACGCCGCCATCGAGGCCGCCTCGGCGCCCCTCGAAGTGCTCGACGCGGTCAACGTCGTCATCCCGGACGGCCTGCTCATCCCCGACCTGGTGGTCGCCGACGAGGAGGCCGCCGCAGCCGCCGGTGCCACCCTGCACGCTGCCGACGTCGTGCTGGTCGTCGAGATCGCTTCTCCGTCGACCCGGGTCGCCGACCGGAAAATGAAGCCCGCGCTGTACGCGGCGGCGGGCATCCCGCATTACTGGTGCCTTGAGCTCGAACCCGCACCCCGCCTCTACCTCGGAAGCCTCGACCGCGGCACCTACGCCGACCGCCTTGTGCAGGCCGGCGAAACCACCACCGCCACCGAGCCGTTTGCCTTCGACATCGATCCCGCCCGGCTCGTGCACCGCTGAGGCCCACTCAACCGGGCGGCGGTGGGCGCAGCCCTCCTAACCCTCCACAACCGCATTGTCTGCCGCGTGGTGGCAGGACACCGTCACCCCGCCCAGCAGCCGCGGCTCCGGCACGTCCACGGCGCACTCCGCGGTCGCCAGCGGGCAGCGCGGGTGGAAAGCGCAGCCCGGGGGCGGCTCGATCGCCGAGGGCACCTCGCCGATGGCGCCGGTGTCGGCGGCCCGGGCGGGACCGGTGCGCGTCAGGTCCGGTTCGGGGACGCTCGCGAGCAGCATGCGGGCGTACGGGTGTGCGGGCTCGTGCAGGACCTCGGCAGCGGGCCCGATCTCGGCGATCCGGCCCAGGTACATCACGGCCGCCCGGTCGGCGAGCCGCCGGGCGATGTCGATCTCGTGGGTGATCAGCACGATCGCCAGGCCCAGCTCGTCGCGCAGCCGCAGCAGCAGGTTGACGACGGTGGCCTTCACGCTCGCGTCCAGGCTCGCGGTGGGCTCGTCGAGCACCAGCACGCGCGGCCCGACCAGCAGCGCCCGGGCGAGCACCAGGCGGGCCAGCTCGCCGCCGCTCAGGTCTCTCGGCATGCGGTCGAGGTGCTCTTCGGACAGGCCCACCCGGCGGATCGCGTCCAGCGCCGCCTTCTCCCGCTCGTCCTTGCCCGCGGCCAGACCGTGAACGCGCAGCGGCTGGTGGAGCGCGTGGCGGATGCCGCGGCGGCGGTTGAAGGCGGCGCGCGGGTTCTGCGTCACCAACTGCACGAGGCGCTGGTCGGCGGCGCCGCGCCGGGCCGGCAGGTCGCGGCCGTCGAGGGCGACGGTGCCGCCGGTCGGCTCGGAGAGCCCGGCGAGCATGCGCGCCACCGTCGACTTGCCGCACCCGGACTCCCCCACCACCGCGAGGATTTCGCCTGCCGCGACGTCGAACGACACGTCCTCGACGGCGTGCACCTGCGCGGCGGGACCGCGCTTGCCGAGTCCGCGCGGCACCGGGAAATAGCGCCGCAGGCCCGTGGCGGCGAGCATCGGGGTGCGGCCGGGCGCGGCCTGCTCCTTGCGCGGCTGGGCAATGCCGGTCATGTCGCCTCCCCTTCGTCCGCCCCGTGGTCCGCCGTGTGGCACCCCACCGTTCCCGCACCGATCCGGCGGGAGGCCGGCATCGCCGTCCGGCACGCGTCCACGACGTCCGGGCAGCGCGGCGCGAACGGGCAGCCGGCGAGCGCGTTCGCGCCTTCCGCGGTGCCCGGGATCGGGCGCAGCGGCTCGTCCGCCGGGGTGGTCGACGGCATCGACGCGACCAGGGCGCGCGTGTAGGGGTGCCGCGGGTTCGCGAACAGCTCCGCGACAGGGGCGGTTTCCACGAGGCGGCCGCCGTACATCACGCCGACGCGGTCGCAGATCTGGCCGACCACGGCGAGGTCGTGGGAGACGTAGAGCATTGCCAGGCCGAGCTGTTCGCGCAGCGTCAGCAGGAGCTTGAGGACCTGCGCCTGCACGGTGGCGTCCAGGGTGGTGGTCGGCTCGTCGGCGAGCAGCAGCGCCGGGCGGTGGGACAGCGCGGCCACGGCGATGACCAGGCGTTGGAGCTGGCCGCCGGAGAACGCGCCGGGCAGGTCGCGGGGGCGGTCGAGGACCGGGCCGAGGCCGATGTCGGCGAGCAGGCCGCGCACCGCGGGGTCGTCGAGCAGGCCGCCGAGGTACCAGCGCAGTTGCCGGCCGACCGGGGTGGTGGGCGACAGCGAGGTCATGGGCTGCTGGGGGACGAGGGCGATACGGCGGCCGCGGAGGCGCCGCATGTCGCGGTCGCGGAGCCGGGCGAGGTCGCGGCCTTCGAAGGCGATCTCGGCGGCGTCGCGGCGGGTGCCGTCCGGGAGGAGGCCCATGACGGCCGTGCACACGCTGCTCTTGCCGCTGCCGGACTCCCCGACCAGGCCCAGGATTTCGCCGGGGCGGACGGCGAAGGAGACGTCGCGGACGGCGGTCACCGGCCCCCGCGCGGAGGGATAGGTGACGGAGAGGTCGCGGACGCGCAGCAGCGGTTCGGGCGGCGCGGGGCGCGCGGCGTCGTCCGGGTGGGCGGCCGCGGCGGGCGGCGTGCCCGGTCCGAGTGTCGTGGCCATGGGTGGATCCGTCCGTCGGCGGGGGTGCGGCGAGTGCGTTCGGGTGCCGGTGAACTGCGGGGTGGTCCTCCGGTTCGGGCGGGTCAGCCGGTGAAGCGCAGCGTCTGCGGCGAGAGGCGGCAGACCTTGAGCAGGTCGCGGTTGAGCGGGCTGAGTTCGTTGCGCTGGGCGACGACGAGTTCGGGGTAGACCGGCGGGAAGATGACCGCGTCCTCGGCGAGGGCCCGGTCGACGGTGGCGAGGGCTTGCACGCGCTCGTTCTGGTCGGCGGTCTGCCACACGGTGTCGATGGCCTTGTCCACCTCGGGATTGGTGTACCCGCAGGCGAGCACGTTCGTCGAGGAGGCGGGGGCCAGCGTCAGGTAGTTCGCCGGGCCCGACGTGAAGCCGGACATGAAGGTGTTCATGAGCATGTCGTAGTCGCGCGACAGCCACTTGTTGGACCAAGGCCCGCCGGGCAGCTGCTCGATGCGGACGTCGATGCCGATCTTCGCCCATCCGGCGACCAGGACCTGCGCGATGTCGCGGACGGTCTGGCTCGCGCCGACGGTGAGCGTGAACGACGGCTTGGCGATGCCGGACCTGTCGAGGAACGCCTTCGCCTTGGCCAGGTCGGGCGTCGCCGGGAAGACGCTCAGCGGCTGGTAGCCCGCCTCGCCGGGGCCGATCGGGCCTTGGCCGATGCTGCCCTTGCCGCCGTACACGCGCTGGAGCACGCCGTCGCGGTCCATCGAGTAGGCGACGGCCTTGCGGAAGTCGGCGTTGTCGAACGGCGCGCGCTGGAGCATCACGTACGTCAGCACGTCCAGCGGCGCGACCGTGGAGACGAGGGTGAGCCCCTTCTCCTTGGCGAGCACCGGCAGCGTGGTGTTGGCCGGGGCGGTGACCAGGTCGACCTTGCCCTGCTTGAGGCTGACGGCGCGGGTGTTGGCGTCGGTGAAGACCGTGTACTGGATGCCGCCGAACGCCGCGCCGCCGGGCATGTCGGCGAACGGCGCGCGGTACTGGCCGCCGTGGTAGCGGTCGAACTTCGACATGGTGAAGCTCTGCCCGGCGACGTAGGAGTCGAGCTTGTAGGGCCCGGTCCCCATCATGGTGTCCTTGCGGTCCACGAAGTTCTTGTGGGTGACCGGCAGGTTCGTCAGGTGCGAGCGCAGCAGGCCGTAGGGCTTGGCGAGGATGATGCGGACGGTCTGCGGGTCGGCCTTCTCGAACCGCTGCACGTAGCCGAGCATGTAGGTGATCCACTCGCTGCCGGCGGACGTGTCGAGCATGTGCGCGAGCGTGGCGACCACGTCGTCGGCGGTGAACGGGTCGCCGTTGTGCCAGAGGACGCCCTGCTTGAGGCGGATCGTCCAGGTGAGCTTGTCGGCGGAGATCTCCGGTTCGCCCTCGGCGAGCAGCGGCACCGAGTTCAGCCGGCTGTCGTACGCGTACAGGCTCTCCATCACCGGCTCGGCGATCCACCGTGTGACCTCGGCGCCCGAGTCGAGCGGGTTGAGGCTGCTGGGCGCGGCGGCGACGCCGATGCGCAGGACGCCGTCCTTGTGCCGGTCGGCGACCCGGCCCGCCGAGTCCTCTTTCGAGCACGCGGTCAGGAAGCCGGTGCCGCCCACCGCGAGGGCGGCGCCCAGGCCGAGGAATCCGCGGCGGCTCGGACCGGATCGGGGACCGGCTTCGGGGCCGGATCCGGCGGTGCTGGTGCGGGCCCGCGTCACGTGGTCTCCTCCGTCGCGTACGTGGCGGACCGGCCGCCGATCGTGCTGGTGTCGCTGGTCTTGCCGGTGTCGCCGGGCTCGCCGGTGTTGCCGGGCTGTCCGGGCGTGCCGGTCGAACGTGCGGGTCGGACCTTCCGGTTCCGGCCGCGTTCGCCGTACGCCTCGCCGAGCAGGTTGAAGCCGAGGATGCCGAGGACGAGCACCGCGCCGGGCAGCGTGGCGTACCACCACGCGTCGCCGAGGATCTGCCCGCCCGCGTCCGCGACGAGGTTGCCGAGCGTGGCGTGCGGCGCGGGGACGCCGAGGCCGAGGAAGCTCAGGCCGCCTTCCGCGAACACCGCGATTGCCATCGCCAGGAACGCCTGGCCGAGGACCGGCGGCAGGACGTTGACGAGCACCTCGCGGAAGAGGATCTCGCGCGGCGGGACGCCGAGGCCGCGCAGGTTGACCACGTAGTCCTCGCCCATCTCCACGACCGTGGCGGCGCGGGCGACGCGGGCGAAGTACGGCACGAAGCCGACGCCGATCGCCAGCGCGATGCGCAGCCCGTTGCCCACCGTCACCGGCCCGAAGTGCATGTCGCCGGTGCCCATGAGGCCGATGACGAACATCACGAAGATGAACTGCGGGAGCGCCTGCACGGTTTCCACGCTGCGCATGAGCAGGCCGTCGAGGCGGCCGCCGTACCGGTAGCCCGCGAGGACCCCGATCGCGGTGCCGACGACCAGCGCGAAGCCGATCGACGTGACGCAGATCCACAGCGACGTCCAGGCGCCTTCCGCGGTGCGCGCGAGCAGGTCGCGCCCCAGGTGGTCGGTGCCGAACGGGTGCGCCGACGAGGGCGCTTCCGGGCCGAGCGTGACGAGTTCGGTGGGGCTGCCGTGCAGTCGGCCGACGGTGGCGATCAGCAGGTAGCCGAGGACCAGGACGAGGCCGGTCCAGCCGGAGACGCCGAGCCGCCGCAGGTGTGCGGCCGCGCCGGAGGCCGCGCGCGGGGTGCCTCGGGGGATGCGGCGCGGGTGCGGGGTTCTGTCAGGCACGGGCCAGCCCCTGTCGGGTGCGCGGGTCCACGACCAGGTACAGCAGGTCGACGACCAGGTTGAGCAGGAGGAAGATCGCCGCGGTCGCGACGCACCCGCCGAGCGCGAGCTGGTAGTCCTGGCGTTGGAAGGCGGTGACCATGAGCTGGCCGAGCCCGGGGATCTGGAACACGTTCTCGACGAGCACGGTGCCGGAGAGCAGGCCGCCGATCAGCACGCCCGCGACGGTGAGCGTCGGCACGACGGCGCCGCGCAGCGCGACGCGCCGCAGCACGTCGAGGCGGGAGGAGCCCATCGCGCGGGCGAACGCCACGTGGTCGGAGGCGTATGCCTCGACGAGTCCGCCGCGCAGCGACCGGGTCACCATCGCGAAGGCGGCGAGGCCCAGGACCAGCGCGGGGAGCAAGAGGACTTGCAGGTTGCGCGCGGGGTCGTCGGTGAAGTGCACGAACCCGCCCGCGCCGGGCAGGAAGTCGGGGTCGTCGACCATCACCATGAGGACGACCGCCAGCCAGTAGCCGGGCAGCGACATCGCCAGGACGGTGAGGACCCGGGTGGCGCGGTCCACGGCGCGGCCTTGGCGCAGGGCCGACCAGGTGCCGAGGACCAGCGCGGGTATGCCGGCCAGGACGGTGGCCAGGAAGCCGAGTTCGAGGGAGACCGGCAGGGCGCGGCCGACCTGGTCGGCGACCGAGGAGCCGTCGTACAGGGATTCGCCCATGTCTCCGGTGAGGAGTCCGCCGAGGTAGTCGCCGTACTGCACGAGCAGCGGCCGGTCGAGGCCCATCCGGTGCTCGACCGCGGCGCGCGCGACGGGGTCCGCGGCGACCTGCGGGGCGAGCTGGTTGACGGGCGAGACCGGCGATGCGTGCAGCAGCAGGAACATGCCGGTGACGACGGCGAACATCACCACGAGCACGCCGAGTGCGCGCCGCAGGATGTACGTGCCCATGTTCCGCTCCTGTTGTCTGCCGCTTCCGCACCGGGGACAGGGCCCGGTCACCGTGTGGGGCGGGGTACCGGTCTACTCCGGTATCCCACCCCACGGCCAGTGCGCGCGGACGACGGGGGTCAGCCCGTCTTGCGCCACTGTTCCATTTCGTCGCCCAGGTCGCGCAGCACGGCGCCGTTGACCTCGTAGGCGTACAGCACTTCCTGGATGATCCGTTCCTTTTCGTCGTCGTCCCACGGCGCGCTGTCGAGCGCGGCGCGGTAGTCGTTCTTGAAGGCGTCGAGGTCGCCGACCGCCTCGAAGTCGTAGAACGCGGTGCCCTGGCTGCCTTCCAGGCCGAAGTGCCGGCGCATCAGCTTGGCGATGTGCTGGCCGCCCGACATGTCGCCGAGGTAGCGCGTGTAGTGGTGCGCGACGAAGCCGCCGGGCCATTCGAAGCACGTCTCCCGTATGCGGGCGATGTAGCGCTCCGTGGACGCGCTCGCCGGGAACTTCTCCCGCCAGCCGTCGCCGGCCAGGTGGGCCATGTCGGCGTCCAGCGCCGCCATGCGGTCCAGCACCGGCGGGCAGAACGGCGCGGCGACCGCGTTGCCGCGCATGACCGCGGCGGCCTCTTCCAGGACCTCGTAGGCCCAGTAGTGCTGCGCGACCATGGCCGTGTAGCCGTCGCGCGTCAGCTGACCCTTCATCAGGACCTCGAGGAAGCCCTCGCCCTCGGCGCTTTGATGGCCCGCCCAGGAACGCCTGCGAATGGCCGCGGAGAACGTCTCGGCGGTCTGCTCGGTGGTTTCGGTCGTGGTCATGGTGAGTCCCCTTGGAACGGCACAAAAGGCGCGAAACAGCCTCGGTGCGACAAGCTGCCGCTCCGCAGTCTGTTCGGGTCCATACGGTGCCGTCAAGAACTTGCCGACATCTTGTCGGAATGATGTCGGCAGTGCATCCTGGGGCACCGGGAGACCTCGCACGAGGCCCCCGGGGAAGCTCGCCATGGAGATGAGGGTAGCCTAACCTCTGCAACGAACGTACGCCGGAGTACAGGCCGTTGACCTGGGAGTTAGCACCGTGACCACAATCCTGTCCGCGCGCCGCGGCGCCGCGGGGATCTTCGCCTTCTTGTCCTTCGCGGTGGCGTGCCTCGCCGCCGCCCTCGTGCTGGGCGCGGCCCCCGCGCACGCGGAAGGCGCCGCGCTCACGGTGTCCAAGTCGACCGGCCTGGACCCCGCCGGCGAGAACGTGACGGTGACCGGCAAGGGCTTCGCGCCGGGCATCCAGGTGTTCGTCGCGGTGTGCGACCCGGCGCAGCCGGCAGGCAAGGCGTGTGACATGGCCAACTACAAGATGGCCACCGTCGACGCGGGCGGCGGCTTCGTCGCGGACGTGAAGCTGGTGGCCAAGTTCGGCCAGACCGACTGCACCGCCACGCCGTGCGCCGTGCAGACCAGCCGGATGGGCAACGGCAAGGACCGCACCCAGGAGGCCTTGGCGGCGATCGGCTTCACCGGCGGTGTCGCGCCGACGCTGCCGAGCAAGCCGCAGGAGAACGCGGGCGCGCCGGGTGCCGGCGCACCGGCCGGCGCCGCGAGCGCCCCGGCGGCCGCCGCTCCCTCCGGGGCCGCGTCGGCTCCGGCCGACAACGCCGCCGCGTCGTCCGACGACGACTCCGACTCGAACACCGGGCTGATCATCGGCGTGGTGGCGGGTGTGGTCGTGGTCGCCGGCGGCGCCGGGGTGTTCTTCTTCCGCCGCCGCAGCGCGAGCTGAACCAGAGATCCCGACCGTCCCTGCCCGTCTTGCCAGGCCCCCGGAGGCGACCTTGACCGCGACCCCCTTCCCGCCCGACGTCGTCACGGCGATCTGCACGCACATGAACGTCGACCACCCCGAGGACAACCTGCTCATCGTGCGCGCCTTCGGCGGCCCGGACGATGCCGCGTCGGCGCGGATGACCGGCCTGGACGGCGACGGCGCGGACTTCGCCGCGGCCGTCGGCGGCGCCGAGGCCGAGGTGCGGGTGCCCTGGTCGAAGCCGCTCACCGAGCGCCGCGAAGTGCGCGTCGAGGTCGTCCGGCTCTACCAGGAGGCGTGCGCCAAGCTCGGTGTGGAGCCGCGCCAGGAGGGCGAGCACTAGGACGTGTCCGGGCCGCGTCCGCGGCTGTCCGGATCGCGCGGCGCATGCGTGACCCGGCGCACATCCACCGGTCGACCGGGCCCTGCGGGAATTTCCCGCAGGGCCCGCGGCGTTGCGGACCGACGCGCAGGTACGCACCCGGGATTCGGTTCGTGCGCCTCCGCCGCCGTACGTCCCGCACGAACCCCTGGAGCCGCTCCCTCATGGCCATAGCCAGTCGATTGCCCAAGTTCGACCAGAAGATCGTGGTCGGCGTCGTGTTCGTCGCCGCGATGTTCGTCAACATTCTCGACATCACGATCATCAACGTCGCGCTGCCCGCGATCGGCAAGGACTTCGGCGTCGCCGCGTCGCAGCTGGGCACCGTCTCGGTCGGCTACCTGGTCAGCCTCGCGGTGTTCATCCCCGCGTCCGGCTGGCTCGGCGACCGCTTCGGCACGAAGCGGATCTTCCTGCTCGCGCTGGCCATCTTCACCGGCGCGTCGGCGCTGTGCGGGCTCGCGCAGAACCTCGACCAGCTGGTGCTGTTCCGCATCCTCCAGGGCGTCGGCGGCGGCATGCTCACCCCGGTCGGCATGGCGATGATGTTCCGGGTGTTCCCGCCCGAGGAGCGCGTCCGGGCGTCCCGCGTGCTCATGATCCCGACGGCCATCGCGCCCGCGCTCGGGCCGGTGCTCGGCGGACTGCTCGTCGACAAGGTGTCGTGGCACTGGGTGTTCTTCATCAACCTGCCGGTCGGTGCGGTCGCGCTGGTGTTCGGCGCGCTGTTCCTGAAGGACCACCGCGAGCCGGCCGCCGGACGCTTCGACATCGCCGGGTTCGTGCTGTCCGGCGCGGGCCTTGCGCTCCTCATGTACGCGCTCAGCGAGGGCTCGGACAAGGGCTGGGGCACGCTCGGCATCCTCGGCGCCGGGATCGGCGGCGTGGTCCTGCTGGTCGCGATGGTGTGGCACGGGCTGCGGTCCGCGCAGCCGATCCTCAACCTGCGGCTGTTCTCCGACCGGCTGTTCGTCAGCACCAACATCGTGTCGCTGCTCGCCGCCGCCGGGTTCCTCGGCCTGCTCTTCGTGTACCCGCTGATGTGCCAGAACGCGTTCGGATGGTCGGCGCTCAAGACCGGCCTGCTGACCTTCCCCGAGGCGCTCGGCGTGATGATCACGTCGCAGGTCGTGTCGCGGATCTACCCGAAGGTCGGCCCGCGCCGCCTGATGGCGGCCGGCCTGGTCGGCATCGCGGCCGCCGCGGTCATGCTGACCCGGGTCACCGCGGACACCTCGCCGGTGGTCTTCGTCGGCATCCTCTTCTTCACCGGCATCGCGCTGGCCTTCAACATGATCCCGATGCAGGCCGCCGCGTTCGCCAAGACGCTCCCGCAGGACAGCGGCAGCGCGTCCACGCTGTTCAGCACCCAGCGCCAGATCGGCTCGGCGCTCGGCGTGGCCGTCCTGTCCACCGTGATGGCGGGCGTCGGCCTCGTCACCGCGGGCCACGGCGGCGCCCCGGTCCCCAACATGGACGCCTACCGCGCGGCCTTCTGGACCGCCGCGGGCATCGCCCTGCTCGGCGCCCTCGCCGCCCTGACCATCCGCGACAAGGACGCCGAGGCGACCATGCGCAAGGTCGTCCCGGTGGAGGAGAAGCCGGAGGCGGTGGAGGACGCGGTCGCGGTCTGACCATGGCGTGGAGAGAAGCCCGCAAGGTCGCGGACGCCCGCGATTCACGGCTGGAAACTCCTAGTCTGTGATCATGTCGACCCATGTGCCCGGCTCCGACGTCTACAAGACCGAGATGTTCGCCCGTATCCTCCGGCATCTGGACGAGCACCCCGAACTGACCGACGATGTGCGATTCGAGTCGACGCCGACCGGCATCGTGGCCAAAAGCCCCGCCGACGCAGCGCATGGTCGCGTGATCAACGGTCTGCGCCGACAACTTCTGGAGGCGGTCAGCCGGTTCCCTTCCGGCGAACTCGACGTCAGCAACGACGCCGGGTTCATCGTCGGGGGGCAGCGCAAGATCCCTGACCTTTTTGTCATCGACTACACGCGCCTGGCCGACGAGGCAAACGGCTACGTCCAGGACGTGTCCGGAGTCCTGCTGTTCGTGGAAGTGACATCTCCTGCGACGCGGAGAACGGATCTCGGCATTGGGGACCCTGGAAAGCCTGGGGCGTATGCCGCGGCCGGAGTCCCGCTGTACTTGGTCGTCGACCGCGCCAAGGCCCGCGTCCTGCTGTTCTCACAACCCACGGAGAGGGTCTACCCCGAACCGACCGAATACGAGATCGGCGAAGCGGTCTGGCTACCCTCCCCCTTCTCCTGCACCATCGACACCGAGTTCATGAAGAACCTCCTGTAAGCACGCACCATGTGCCGTTGATCGCTTTGCGGATCCGGCCGACCGGTGCACAGCCCGTTGCCGGTAACGTCCCGCTTCGGAGGCGGCTTATGTGGGACGGAGCGTCATGACCGGTAGTACGAACGTTGTCTGGCACGGCGGGGTGGAGCGCGGCGAGCGCCCCGCGCGGGGTGCCACGGTCTGGTTCACCGGGCTGTCCGGGTCCGGCAAGTCCACGGTGTCGGTGGTCGCGGAGCGGCTGCTGGTGGAGCGCGGGATCACCGCGTACCGGTTGGACGGCGACAACCTGCGGCACGGGATCAACGCCGACCTCGGCTTCGGCGAAGCCGACCGCACCGAGAACATCCGGCGGGTGAGCGAGGTCGCACGGCTGTTCGCGGACGCCGGCGTGGTCGTGCTGGTCCCCGTGATCAGCCCCTACCGCGCCGACCGCGACCGGGCGCGCGAGCTGCACGCGAAGGACGGCCTGCCGTTCCTGGAGTGCTTCGTCGACACCCCGATCGAGGAATGCGAACGCCGCGACCCGAAGGGCCTGTACGCCAAGGCCCGGGCCGGCGAGATCCGCGACTTCACCGGCATCGACGCCCCCTACGAGGCCCCGCTGTCCCCCGAGGTCCGGCTCACCCCCGACCACGGCGGCCCCGAGGCGCAGGCGGCGTTGCTGATCGCCGAGCTGGACCGCGTGCTGGCCGGCTGACACCACAAACACCGAACAACGAAGGCGCCCCCGGGAGTTCCCTACCGGGGGCGCCTTCTTGTCAGCGGTGCGTCAGGCGGAGACGGCTTCCTTCGTCGCCTCGCCGCTCGGCGCGTCGTCCAGGTGGCCGATACCGCCGGTGGCCTTGGTGCGGCCGTGCTTCATGACGATCGCGATCGCCAGGCCGATGAGGCCCGCGACGAGGGCGAGCCAGAAGCCCTGCACGTAGGCGTTCTCGGTGTAGACCTGCGGAATCGGGTTGGTGATGGTCGTGCCGGTCGCCGGGTTCAGGACCGAGAACTCGAACTCGTTGCGGGTGAAGATCGGCGACAGGAACGCGACGCCGACCGAGGCGCCGAACGACTGGGCGACGACCAGCATGCTGGACGCGATGCCCTGCTGCTCCTGCGGAACCGCTTCGATCATGAGGTTCGGCGCGGCCGCGTAGTACATGCCGAAGCCGAGGCCGTAGACGATGCCGCAGATCAGCATGACCTGCCAGTTGTTGTGCAGGAAGACGTACATGACCATGCCGAGCGCCAGCAGGCTCATGCCCGCCATCATCGGCCGGCGCAGCCCGGACTTCTGGCCCCAGGCGCCCGCGAGCGGGCCGGAGACCATGCTGCCGATGGACTGCCAGAGGGCCAGGTGCAGCGCCATCGCCAGCATCGAGAAGCCGAGCGCGTAGTCGAGCGAGTCGTTCCAGTGGAACATCGCCGCCATCGACGGGAGCGCGGCCGGGATCTGCTCCGGCGGCACACCCTGCGCGGCCGCGGCCCCGGACATGACCTGGTTGTGCAGGTCTCCGGCCTTCGGCGTCTGCGCCATGTACGACGTCAGGTAGTTCTGGATGCCGATGATCATGTTCGCCAGGAAGGCGATGGCGAGGACCGCCGCGACCTTGGGCGCGGTGAGCAGCTTGAGGTCGATCAGCGGGTCGCTCTGGCGCTTCTCCCACAGCACCCACACGCCGAGCACCGCGACGCCGCCGACCGCGTAGCCCCACGCGGTGGGCTTGCCCCAGCCCCAGTTCTCGCCCTGGCTGATGTAGAGCAGGATCATCGCCAGGCCGATGCCGAGGACGACGGCGCCGACGTAGTCGAGCTTCTGCTGCACGCGGAGCTTCGTCTCCGGCACGAACGCGATCAGCAGCGGGATGGCCACCAGCATGAAGATCGCGAGGAACCAGAACAGCGACCGCCACGAGTAGTGGTCGGTGAGCACGCCGCCGAGGACCGGCGCGAGCGCGGCCGACAGGCCGAGGCCGGTGGCCGAGACGCCGATGGCGACCGGCACGAACTTGCGCGGCATGAGGTCGCGGATGAGGCCGTAGACGATGGCCGTCATGCCGAACGCGACGGCCTGCAGGGCGCGGCCGACCAGGAACAGCGACCACGTGCTGGTGGTGGCACACAGCACCGTGCCGGCGAGGAAGGCGACGCTGCACGCCAGCAGCATGCGCTTCTTCCCGTACAGGTCGGACAGCTTGCCGATGAGCGGGCTCACGGCGCCGCCGGTGAGGCCGAGGATGACGATCATCCACGAGATGCCTTCACCCGCGGACGGGAACGAGGGGGCGATCTTGGGAACCGCCGCGGAGATCATCGCGTATTGGAGAGGGACGACCTCGGAGAACATGACGATGATCGCGAGAATCGCGAAGAGACGGCCCTTGGAGACGCCGTCGAGGCGTCCGGTGTCGTCGTCCGAGACCTGACGTGGAGGTCCTGCCGGATTTGCTGCGGTCTCAGACATGAGGGCCTGTCCGTTCTCTGTGCAAAGTGCTGTACATGGAGCTGTGTGCCTACTGTGTGAAGCCAGGCGTGCACGTGACACGTGTCACCATCGCTTCGCTGCGAAGGCGCACGTGTCCGCTTTTGACGTACGTGAGTGGACGGACGGCCGGTTCAGCGCTCCGGGAGCTGCCAACCGAACCCCTGGTTGCGGGGATCCGATCCGAGTGATTGACAGTGTTTAGCATGTTGTGACGGCGCTGTGAAGACACAACAGGCGACTCTTTGTCGATGCGTCTCATCTTGTGACCGCGGCCACTAGCTGACGTACCGTCAGATGAAAGCGCACCACTCGCAAGGGCCGTAAGTCAAGGTCTGGACGTGATGCCGGTCATAGAGCACAATCCCTGGTTGGCCGACGCGCCGGACGCGAGGAGACACCGTGGCGCCGTACCCCATCGACGGCAAGGTCGCCCTGGTCACCGGGGGCGCCTCGGGCATCGGCTACGCCGCCTGCCGGGCCCTTGCGGGCGCGGGCGCGCGGGTCGTGGTCGCCGACCGCGATGCCGCGGCGGGCCGGCGGGCAGCCGGGGAACTCGGCGCGGACTACGTGGAACTGGACGTGACGTCCTCCGACGCCTGGACACGTGCCGTTGCCATGGTCGAGGCGTCGCACGGCGGGATCGACATCGGATTCCTGAATGCGGGCGTCGACACCGGCGGCGCCGGAATCGCGGACCTGACCGACGAGGCGTACCGCCGGATCATGGCGATCAACGTCGACGGCGTGGTGTTCGGCGCCCGCGCGCTCCTCCCCGCGCTCGCGCGGCGCGGCGGCGGCCGTCTGGTGGCGACGTCGTCGCTGGCCGGTTTGCTGCCCCTCCCCCGCGATCCGATCTACACGGCGACCAAGCACGCGGTGATCGGCCTTGTGCGGGCTCTCGCGCCCGATCTGGCCGCTCAGGGCATCACGATTCATGCGGTGTGCCCGGGACTGACCGATACGCCGCTCCTGGGCGGCGCCAAGGCCGTCCTCGAAGCCGCCGGGATGCCGCTGCTGCGCGCGGACGACGTGGCGGCCGCGGTGCTGGGCTGTGTGGCGTCCGAGGAGACCGGGTGCGCGTGGGTGGTGCAGGCGGGGCGCGAACCCGTTCCGTATGCGTTCCGCGGGGTGCCCGGACCGGCCGGCGGAGTGCGTCCGCCGGAGGGTTTCCGGGATCCGGCCGCAGGTCGCGGCTGACCCCGAAGATCCACCAATTCCTGATCGCTCCCTGCCACTTGGCGCTACGCTGAGTCCGGTTCGCGGATCACTCGCACGGCACGGCTCGGCCGGTCTGAGGGGAACGCCATGGACGGGGGAAACGACGACGGCGAAGGGCGCCCGCCGGGCGACCTCGACGGCGCCGCGCTACGGCACGAACTCGCCGCGTTACGCGGCGCGGTCGAAGCCGCGGCCCGGACGGCCGACAAGCACCGGCGGGCCGTCGAGCGGCTGCACGACGAGAACCAGGTCCTGCGCCGAGGCGAAGCCGACGCTTTCTTTTCGGCCGCGCGCACCGCACTGATCCGGCACCACGACCAGCTCCGCCGCCAGGCCCGGCAGGCCGCGGCCCGCGGCGACGCCGGCACCGCCGACCTGCTCGCCGGGTTCGCCGACGACACCGTGGACATCCTGGAGCGCGTCGGCGTCGAGGCGGTCCACGCCGCACCCGGCGACTCCTTCGACTCCGCCCGGCACCAGCCCGCGGCGGTCGCCGACACCGCCGACCCGGACGCCCACGACACCCTCGCCGAGGTCCGCGCGGGCGGGTTCGCGGTGGCCGGAAACGGACGGGTGCTCAAGAAGGCCGACGTGGTGGTGGCCCGCGTCCCCCCGGAGACACCCGAACCGCCGCCTGCCCCGGCTCCCCGAGAGGACACGCCATGAGTCCCGTCTACGGGATCGACCTGGGGACCACCTACTCGGTCCTCGCCATGATCGACGCCAACGGCCAGCCGGTCGCCCTGCGCAACAGCGAGGGCGAGGACACCACGCCGTCCGCGGTGTACTTCGGCGGCCCCGGCCGGCAGCCCATCGTCGGGCGCACCGCGCAGGAGAGCGCGATCGTCGAGCCGGACAAGGTCGTCACGCTGATCAAGCGGCAGATGGGCCTGGACGTCCCCTACGACTTCGACGGCGTGGTGCACTCCCCCGCGTCGATCTCCGCGCTGATCCTGCGCAAGCTCGTCGACGACGCCCGCCGCGAGGGCGGGCACGAGGTGGAGAAGGCCGTCATCACCGTGCCCGCGTATTTCGGTACGCAGGAACGCGAAGCCACCCGCGAGGCCGGGCGGCTGGCCGGGCTCGACGTCATCGACATCCTCAACGAGCCCCTTGCGGCCGCCTTCGCGTTCGGCGTGCACACCGAAGGACAGCGCACCGTCCTCGTGTACGACCTGGGCGGCGGCACGTTCGACGCCACCGTGCTGCGCATGGGACCCGAAGGCTTCCAGGAGGTCTACACCGACGGCGACCACGAACTCGGGGGCGCCGACTGGGACCGGCGGATCGTGGAGCTGCTCGGCGACCGGTTCCGCAGCGAACACCCGGACGTGTCCGATCCGTTCGACGATCCGGAGACCGAGGCCGAGATGCGGCGGGACGCCGAGGAGGCCAAGCGCAAGCTGTCCGACAAGGTCGCGCACACCGTCCGGGTGCGCCACGACGGCCGCACGACCACCGTCGAACTGACCCGCGACGAATTCGAGAGCATCACCGAGGACCTGCTGCGGCAGACCGTCGACCTGGTCCGCGAGACCCTCGACCAGGCCCGCAGCCGCGGCGTCGACAGGGTCGACGACGTGCTGCTGGTGGGCGGGTCGACCCGCATGCCCGCGGTGGCCGCGCGGCTCGCCGCCGACCTCGGCCTGGACGCCCGGCACTACAAGCCGGATCTCGCCGTCGCGTTCGGCGCGGCCCGGTTCGCCTTGGAAGAGGAACTGCGGCGGCTCGACGCGTCGGGCAACGCGGGCGGCGCCGCGGAACTCGCGCGGGCGACCGACCTGACCCGCGACGAGGTCGAGCGGATCATGATCGCCAAGGTCGTCCGCACGACCACCCGCGCCTACGGCGTCGCCTGCTATCTCGGCGGCCGCCGCGACAAGCTCCGGTTCGACCACCTCATCACCGCGGGCGAGGCGCTGCCGTTCGCCGAGGAGCACGACTACGCGACCGTCTCCGACGAGCAGCCCGGCGTCGACGTGCGCGTCTACGAGCAGGCCAGCAAGGACCTGTCCGCCGACCTCGAGGACTGCCGTGCCGTCGTGGACCGCACGCTGGTGTTCTCCGAGCCGCGCCCGGCCGGCTGGCCGCTGCGCATCAGCTTCGGCATAGGCCCCGACGGGGTCCTCACGGTCCGCGCGGTCGAGACGCGCACCGGACGGGAGCTGACCTTCGACCACGAAGTGGAGTGACGGGTGGCGACGTCCGCGGACGACCGCCGCTACCTGGCCGAGGTCGTCGACGCGGCGCTGCGCGACGGGGGGCGCCGCCCGGACGTCGGCCTCGCCGCGCGCTACCGGCTGCCGGAAGCACTGACCCCGGACGCGGTCACCGCGGCCCGCGCGGCCGCCGTGCAGATCTGGCTGCGCAACGTCAACCTCAGCAAGTACCGCGACGTGCTGCGCCGGTTCCTCGCCGAGGACAGCCGTCTCAACCCGGTGTTCACGGCCGCGGCGCGCGGCGACCTGGCACCGCTGCGGGCCGCGCTGTCCGCGGAGAAGGCCGAGCACGGCACGGCGATGCGGCGCATCAAGGAGAGCCTCGCCGAGCGCGCGGCGGGGTTGAGCGCGATCGCGCCGGAGGACTTGGAGCGCCTCGCGGCGACCCACCAGGTCGACCCGGTGGAGGTCGCGGCGGCGGCGCGGGCCGCGTCGATCCTGGTCACCGAGCCGGACCGGCTGCCGACGCGGCCGCCGACCGACGCCTACTCCCGCTACCGCAAGGAACTCGCCGTCCTGGACTGCCCGCATCTGGGCGCCTTCCTGCTGCCGGACACGAACGCCTACCGGATCTTCGCGGGCGAGGACCGCACCCCGCTGACCCCCGGGATGCTCGCGGACGCGCGGGCGCGGTGGCGGAAACGCGCCCGCGGCCAGGACACCAAGGCCGCCGACTCGGTGGTGGCACTGCTGGAGACGCTGGTCGCCGCGCGGGGGCCGAACGCGCTGGACGCGCTGATGCTGTACGACGTGGCGGCCGAACTGCGCGGCCAGGTCCGCCGCGGTCTGAGCCCGGGCGCGCTGCGCGGATTCGCCGCCGACACGCTGCGCCTGCACCACACGGACGCGCGGCGGGCCGCCTTCGCCGTCGTCCACGAACAGGTACCGGAACTCCCGGCACGGATCCGCACGTTGCTCGACGCCGGACGGCCGGGAGAAGCCGTCGACCTGGCCGAGTCGGTGCCCGGCGCGGACGCCGACGGCGATGTGGCGGCGCTGCTGGCCGAGGCCCGGGCCCGGACGAAGAAGGCCCGCAAGCGGCTGGCCAAGGCCCGTGAGGCAGACGAAGCGGGCAGCCCGGACGCGTGGGAACTCTACGAACGCGCCTACGCCTTGGACAACGGCCTCACCGAATGCCTGGAGGCCCAGGCCCGGCTCCCGGTGCCGCCGCCCACCTGCCTGGTGTGCGAACCGGACCCGGAGGCGGGCCGGGTGCGCCTGCACTGGCAGCCGAGCCCCGCGGCCGACACCGAACACGTCGTCTTCCGCAGCGTGGTCTCCGGCGCGCATCCGCGGCCGGACAACGGAACGCGGATGGGCACCGCGCACGACAACTGGACGGACACCTCCGCGCCGCCGGTGGCTCTCCTCGCCTACTCCGTGGTCGCGATGCGCGGCGACGCGGCGTCCGAGCCGTGCGCCGCCCCGACCGTGCTGCTCTGCCCCGAACTCCGGGGACTCGACGTCACGGCCGGCGCGGCCCGCGTCTCCGCGGGCTGGCAACTGCCGCAGGACGCGGTCGGCGCGTGGGTCGTGCGGCGCACCGACCGGCCGCCGCGGAACCCGGACGACGGCACCCCGGTCCCGGCGGGCCCGTCGGGCTTCGTCGACGCCGCGGTGGACAACGGCACGACGTACCACTACCGGATCGGTGCACGGTTCCGCGACGCCTTCGGACGTACGGTGGACGGCACGGGCGTGGTGCGCACCGTCGTGCCGCACCTGCCGCTGGCGCCGGTGCGCGATCTGGCCGTCGCCGCCGATCCGTTCGACCCGGGCTGGGTGGTGGCCCGGTTCGCGGCGCCGCCGGAAGGCGTCGTGGCGCTGTTCCGGGTGCCCGCCGCACCGCCGTGGCAGCCGGGCGACGAACTGGATCTGGACGCCGTGGCGGCCCGCGCCGTCCGGCTCGACACCCAGGCCGTCGACGGCGGCCTGCGGTTCCGCCACCCCGAGGGCGCGTGCGCGGTCCTCGCCGCCACCGTCGCCGGGGCGCGGTGCGTGATCGGCGGGCACGCGCCGTGGCTGCCCATGCCGGTGCTCGGCCGGGTCACCGCGCAGCACCGGGGCCCGGAACTGGTGGTGCGGTTCGGGTGGCCGCAGGACGCGTCGGATGTGGAGATCGTCTGGCAGGACGCCGACGGGAACCCGCTGACGCGGATCGTCGACCAGGCCGCGTGGCAGCGGTCGGACGGCATCCGGCTCCCCGTCGGCCCGGACGCGGGCACCACGATCCAGGCGCGGCCGGCCGCCGAGTACGGCGGGCGGCGGGTCATGGGCGCGCCGGTGCGGGTGCACGTACCGGAGCCGCGGGTGCTGCGGTACGCGGTCGTCTGGCGCGGCATGCCCGGGAAGCGCCGGGTCGTGGTGTCGGTGCTCAGCCCGCACGGCAAGCCGGTCTGGGTCGACCAGTTGCTGCTGGTCGCCGCGCCCGGGGACGTGCGGCCGCTGCGGGTGGAGGGCACCCGCGTGCTGGCGCGGTGCCGGGGGCTGCTGGTGGGCGGCGACCCGGTCGTGCTGTTCGACGTGCCGGCGCCGGATCTGCCCCGGCCGTTCTGGGTGCTGTGCCTGACGCCGGACAAGGACCTGCTGTTGGTCGACCCGCCGGTCGGCGATCTGTTGCGCGGAAGGAAGTGAGCGGATGCCGGAGACGATCAACCCGTTCGGTGCCCCGGGGGATCCGGTGACGAGGCAGCGGCCGTACCGGTGCCCGTACTGCTTCGCCACGTTCGCCATGGCGGGACTCCGCTTCTCCTGCGACGGCGGGCGGCACCAGGACGCCGGGCTGTTCGCGTCGCCGCTCGGCCGCGCCCACGCCCCCTGTCCGACGTGCGGGGTGGAGGCGGCCCGGCCGCGATGCGGACGGTGCCACCGCTACCTCCCGGACCGGCACCTGGAGACGCCGATGCTGCTCATCGCGCTCGCCGGGCCGCGGAACTCGGGAAAGACCACCTACCTGGCCGCGCTGTTCCGCCGCTTGGACGGGGTGCTCGCCGACGAATGCGGCTATGCGATGACCGCCGCCGACGACTACACCCGCGCCGCGCTCAAGGAGACCTTCCACATCGGCGACGGCGAACCGCTCGCCGCCACCCGGCGCGGCGGCGGCACCCACATGCAGATCGTGATCCGGCTGGAACGCACCCCGCAGCCGGGCAGGCGGTTCTACGCCAGGGGGCGCGCGAAGGCGCTCACCGTGGTGCTGTTCGACGCCGAAGGCGAGGACTTCGACGCGACCCGGCACCACCTGGACTACTTCAGCCAGAACGAGCTGGGGCACCTGGCCGCGGCGGACGCCGTGCTGTTCATGGTCGACACGGCGGCGATCCCGGGCGCGCGGTCCGCCGCGGACGGGTCCCTCGACTCGGCGGCCACGACCTCCGCCGAAGTCGTCGAGCAGGTCACCCGGTTCCTGCGCGGGCCGCGCCGCCGCCGGGACGACAAGATCGACGTCGACGCCGGACTCGTCCTCACCAAGATCGACCTCGCCCGCGTCGACCGCGGCTCGATGCTGCGCCGCCCGCGGCCGCCGGTGGGCTACCAGGCGAACGACCGGGCCGCCGTGCACCAGGAACTCCGTGCCCGGCTGCGCGAATGGGAAGCGCGGCAGACCGAGCGGATCATCGAACACGCCTACCGCGACTACCAGCTGTTCGGCGTCTCGGCGCTCGGGAACGACCTCAAGCGGGGCGAGTGGCATCCGGAGCGGATCCATCCGTACCGGGTGGAGGATCCGTTGCTGTGGTTGTTGGCTAAGGCGGGGTTCTTGGAGGGGTGAGCCGGGCACGGTCGGGCTCGGGCTCCTCACCAGCCGGACCCGAGCCGATTGGACCGGCATCCCACTTGAATCCACCGCGAGCGCATCAACCCGTACCGCGTCGAAGACCCTGCTGCAACTGCCGGCGGAAGTCGGCTTCCGGGAAGGCTGAACGATGGCCGGGCAACTGCACTTCACCAACGCGGCGCCCCGCCCGGGGCGGCCGGGCGGCTTCCGTACCGTGGCCGCGTCCCCGTCGCTGGACGCGGAGACGCTCCGCCGGATGGAGCGCCTCTGCGCGTACGAGACGCCGACCCGCGCGGCGGCTGCCGAACCCGGCGGCCCGGTGGCGTTCGGGTATCGGGACGGCTGCCTCGTCCGGTGCGTCAACCTCGGACTCGACCACACCGGCCGGCCGGGCAATCTGTTCGGCCACGTGGTGCAGGCGGGTGAGGCCGAACTCGGCGGGCTGCGGCCGATCGAGTTGTGGGCGTCCCCGCTGTGGCGGGACCGGCCCGGCGACGGTGCGCTGGCCGAAGTCGGCCGCTTGGAGCCGGGGTCCGGGCCCCGGACCGAGGACGTCGCGCGGCTGGTGGCCGACGGGGGGACGGCGGCGCGGGACACGTTGGCGGCTTGTGTCGAGTACGCGGTCGCGGTGCTCCGGCAGCCGGACGCGCTCGTCCGGCCGCTTGTGCTGGTGTCGCAGTCGACGGAACTGGCCGTGGTCTGGCTGGCCGCGCTGTCGTTCTCGCTGCCCGAGTCGCTCGCCGGGGCGTTGACGTTCACCACGTACGCGGCACGGCCGGCATCGGCCGGGGTCCATGTCGCGGCCACGGTGCCGGAGGTGCGGGATCTCGGCGGGCCGGACATTCCGGTGCTGGACTTGGACGCGCCGGCAAGGCCGGCGGGCGGCGGGGAGCGACCCGGAGCCGCGGAGTGGGGCGAGCCGGCGGGGCTGTCGGGTTCCGGGGGGTGGCCGGGTTCCGACAGATGGTCGGGGCACGACGGGATGTCCGGGCAGGACGGGTGGTCCGGGCGCGATGCGTGGGCGAGTCCCGACGAGCGCACGCGGCGCGCGGAGTCGGCCGGCGCGGCGGCGGGGCGGCCGGGGGACGCGGGGCTCCGCGCGGCGTCGGCGATCCTGGCGCCGCACGGGATCGGCCGGTACGCCGCCGCGGTCGCGGACGCGTGGGCGCGCCGCGACTTCGCCGTGGTCGACCTGCTGACGACCTGGCACGTCCCGTCCGGCACCCACGACCCGGAGTGGTCGCCGCCCCTCGCCGTCGCCACGCTGCTCGCCGGGCAGCCGGTCCCTGCCGCGACGGCCGGTGCCGCGGCCCGGTGGCTCGGCCAAGCGGGCCCGTCACTCGACCCGGAGATCCTCGGCCGACTCGTCGAACTCGATCCGCTGCCCGCCTCGTTGGCCCGCGCGATCGTCGAACTGGCGGGTGTGGGCGCGTACGCCGCGGACGCCCGCGCCGCGCTCGCGGTGGCCCGGCAGCTGAAGCGGCTGCTGCACGATGGGGCGACGACGCCGGAAGACTTGGTGGGGCTGGTCCGGCAGGTTTCGGGGGGCAATGACGGGGGCGGCACCACGCGAACATCCGGCGGTTCCCGGCCGGCCGGAGGCGCGCGGGCGGCCGGTGCCGGCGGGGGCTCGGTCGGGGTCGGCGGCGGGGCTCGCGGGCCGGCAGGCGGTGCGCATGACCGGCACGGCTCCGGTGCGGCGGCTGCAGCCGGCGGACTACCGGGGCTGGGGGACGGAAGTGGTGTCCGGGGAACGGGCTTTGGGCACGGCCGACATGGCGGAGGCGGCACCGGAAGCGCCTACGGCCGTCACGCGTCGGGTGGCACGACCGACGCCGCACGCGGCACGGGCGACGCCGACGGCGCGCGCGGAGGGGCCGGCGCAAGCGGCAACCGGGGAACCCACGGGTCGGGTGACTCGCATGGATCGGGCACTACCCACGGGTCCGACAGCGGCGTGGACACCGGAGCGACCGGCGCTTCCGACCCCTTCGACCACTCGGGCGGGGCCGGTGATCCCGCTCATGCGGTCGGTGGGGCGGGCGGTGGTGCTGCCGGTAGCGCGGGACATCGTTCGGCCGGTGGTGCAGGTGGTGGTGCGGGGGGTCGTGCGTCCGACGGGCTGAGCGGTGGTGTTCGCGGTGGTGTGCGGGGCGGCTCGGGCGGTGACGCAAGCGCGTACCCCGCCGATGCCACCATCGGAGCCCGCCCGCTCTGGCTCGACCCCGTCGCCCTGCGCGAAGCCGCCGACCGCTGCGGCCGCGCGTACCCGGAACGCGTCGGCGGCGCGCTGCGCACCCTGCTCCCCCGGGACGGCCGTGCGCACACGGACGCCGAAGAAGCCCTGCTGCGCGGCTTCGTCGACGTGCTCGGTGACGAGGCGCGCACGGCACACGGCGAACGCCGCGCCCTGCACGACGTCGACACCCCGACCGCACGCCTGCTGGCCCGCTTCCTCACCAGCGAGAAGCTCCAGCTCTGGCGCGACGTCCCGGACCTCACCTGCGAGATCTTCTCCCGCCCGCACCGCGACACCGACATGCGGCGCCTCGCCACCATCTGGCTGGTCTGGCTCGGCGACCACGGTGTGGCGCGCCGCCGCGTGGCGGACGGCCTTGAGACGGTCTGGCGCGGCGGCAGCCCGGCGCGCGAGGTCTTCGCCGCGGTCGATGCCACGGCCGCCGACGCCGCGGCGGTCCCCGTCCTCCTCGACCTCGTCTACCGCGCCCTGCGCCTGGAACACCCCGGAGATCAGGACCAAGTGGCCCTGGCCCATTGGGTGTTGACCCGAAGCGAGACCGACCCTGCGCCGCCCGGCGGCCGCCGGGTGGCCGAGGTCTGCGCCGAACTCACCCTCGCCGTCAACGACGTGGCCCAGTGCATCGCCAAATTCGGCCGCTCGGCCCGCCAGACCCGGGAGGCCACCGCCGCCGCCCGCCACTGGCAGGCACACGCCCCCTATCCGCACGCCCAAGCCGCCGAGGAGATCCTCACCCGCCTGTACGAACCCCGAAAGCGCCAGACGCCTCCTCCCCCCGCGCCCCCGCCGGACACCCCCGCCGCCCCCGAATCGGACACCCCCGCCACCGACAAGTCCGCCAAGCCCAAGCTCTGGCCGAAACGCAAGGGCAAGCAGGACCCGCCGGCCTGAGCACGCAGCCAACCGGCCGGGCTACAGTGAACGCTTCTGCACGAACGGGGGCGTGATGGCAGGCGATTTCACGGTCGATTTCGCGTGGCTGGACCGGCTGACGGCCGCATTCGACGGCGCGGCCCGGGCCACGGACGCGGCGCTCGACGCACTGCACGAGACCGGACCGATCCGGACCGGCCACAAGGACTTGGACAAGGCGTGCGACCACTTCAAGGGCAAGTGGGACGACCGCGTCGGGGATTTCCAGGACCGGATAGGCGAGTTCGGCAAGGCCGTCGCCGACTCCAAGACCGCCTACGCGGCAACCGAGCAGGCGTTGACCACATCCCTGTCCCGGATCACCCCCACCGCGACGGACTCTCCGATCCGCTCCGCCCTCGACCCCGCCGGATCGGGCTCGCCGCCGTCGGGCACCCCGCTCGCAACCCCGGCGGACGGTTCGATACGCGAGGTGCTCGGGTGAGCTCCGCGGAGAAGGAGTTCCCCGGCCTGCGTTTCGATCCGGCGCCGGGTCTGGTGCCGTCGATCGACCAACTGGCCGCCAAGGTACGCGAGGCCTCCGGGCAACTCGGCAACGCACGCGCGGAGCTGGAGAAGGCGCTGCGGGATCCGGGGGCGTGGACCGGCCCGGCCGGGGGTTCGTGCCACGACGCGGTCCAGCACATCTACCCGGACGTGTGGATCATGCACGACGCCGTGTCCGGGGTCGAACGCACGCTGGGGGAATGGTCGTTCCTCCTGGCCGACTACCAGCGTTCACGGGCGGGCCTGGAAGCCCAGGCCGTGGAGGCCCGCGCGGCGGTGGGGCGAGCCAAGGACAACCCCGACCTGAGCATCGACGCCACGGTGATCTTCAGCGGTTCGGATCAGGAACGGAAGTCCTTCTTCGCGCGCTACGACGCCGCGAAGCAGGCGGCGGACCGGGCCGAGGACCAACTCGACGGTATTCTGGCCGCCGCAAAGGACCTGAAGAAGCAGCACGACGAATCCGCCAAGGCGTTCGGCGGTCAGATCCGCGGCTTCGCCGACCACATACCTTCCCGCGACACGATGGCTCCCGGAGGCTCCGGCATCATTCCGGCCTACTTCACCAAGCCGCCACCCCAGGCCGAGGACATGGGCCCCAAGCGCGAGTTCAACGTGACGGACCCCACCGCGAAAGACCAGGCGACCCGGTTGGCCGCCCAGTTCATGGTGGCCGGCCAGGACGCCTACTTCGGGAACGACCGGGCGGCTTCCTATATGAAGAACTGGCTGGAAGGCAACGGCCGGGACGTCCAGTTCGACGCCAGGGAGCTGGTGAACGCGGACCCCGCGTTCCAACAGCTACTGAATGAGACCATCAAGTCGAAAGGCCCTCAAGGGAATTTCGATACCGGCTGGCAGCCCGGCAACATTTACGACGACATGCAAAAGGGGGGGTCTTCCAAGGAGTTGCAAGACTTCTATTACACCATGAATGGCTACCAGTATCGGATCGTGGGAACCGACTTCACGATGGTCGACGGGCATCCGGTCGGGCAGGTCCGGGTCGATATCTACAAGCGGTACAACTGGGGGAACCCGGAGGGCGGCGCGCCGCGAAAGGACATCGAAGGCGTCCCGCAGAACGACTTGGCGCGCCTCAACGAGACCGGCCTGGCCCATGACTTCGACATCGTGGGCAGCACGACCTTCTATGCGATGCCGAGCCCGTCGTGAACGACCCCGGTCCTCAGGAGTCCGGAGCACCCTCGGACGCAAAGACGGCAGGAGACCTTGCCGAGACGGCGGGCGTGCGCCGATTCCTTTTTCTGGCCGGTGCGTTCCTGGCCGGCACCCTGGTCGTCGGCATGCTGGTGCTCGGGGCGCTGTACCTGTATTTCGAACACCCCTGGGACCGCCCGGACAGAGATCCCCGCGCCCTCCCCGGGAGCGGCGATATGCCTCTCGGGGACGCACTGAAGTACACCGGAACCACGCTGCCGAAAGAAGCTGCCGACGTTCGTTTTTCCGCGGGCGGCAACATGATGGGAACCAGCCTCAGCCTCTTCTACACAATGCCGTGCAGCGCCGTTCCGGCCATGACACAAGCAGCGGGCCTCACCGTCCCGGTCACCGTGAACGGCCTTGAGAACCGGGCCAGGGAATTCGCCAAGCGCGTGGGCTGGCGCCCCGAGGACGGCCCTACGGCGGCCCTCAACGACACGCGCTACTGGACCACCGCCGCCATGGTGCAGACCCTGCCGACCGGTGTCTGCGCCGTGTGGCTCGAAGCCTTCAACGGCTAGGCCCGCGGATCACGGCCGCGGCGCGCCGCCCTACACCCTGACGTCACTCGATCGGGTGTAAACGCCATATTCGTTCGCGCTCCCCGTGCGCCGGGAGTTCACTGGGGGACTCGTTTTCGCCTCGGCGTCGAGGAGTGCGGCATGAAGATCGGCGATGTGGTGATCGCCAGTACCGAGATCGAGAGTTGGAGCAAACCATACGTTCCGTTGAACGCGGAAGGTGTGGTGACGGATGTCGGGTTCCGCGGAGTGTCGGTGGCGTTCACCGTGCCGGGATTGATGGGCGGCACCCGGCAGGTAATGGTCACGGTGCGGCCGGAGCAGTTGATTCCGCTGGTCTGACCCGGGGCGCGGCCGACGCCCGGCCGGGACACCGGGTCCCGACCGAGCGGCGGCGCGCAGCGAAGATCAGCCGAGCTTGCGCCAGTCCGCGACGACGGTGCTCCAGCGGGCGACGTTTTCCGGGTCGGTCCAGGTGCTGACCGCGGAGTAGCAGATCAGGCGGTCGGCGCGGTCGCGGTAGCGGTCGGCGAGGGCCGCGGCGAGGGATTCCCAGGGAGCGCTCACCGTCAGCGCGTCGAGGACGTCGTCGGTGATGGCGGCGGCCATGCCCGCGGTGTCCTTCGCGGCGAACAGGCGGTTCAGGCGCGGCTGGAGGTCGTCCCAGCCGTGCGTCTCGAAGACCTTCGCGTACCCGGGGGTCGAGCCGTAGAAGGCGAGCCGCATGCGCAGCTTGTCACGGGCCGCGGCGAGTTGCTCGTCGGTGTCGCCGGTCGCGGTCATGACCGGGACGACCAGGGCGATCGCGGACGGGTCGCGGTCGGCGCGGGCCGCGCCGGCGGCGATCTCGGGGCGCACGACCTCGTCGAGGTAGCGCGGCGAGTGCAGCGGGTGGACGTGGAGGCCGTCGGCGACCTCGCCGATCATGCGGAGCATCCACGGGTTGACGCCCGCGAGGTAGATCGGCGGGTCGGGGAACTCCGACGGGCCCGGCGACCATTCCGGCGTCATGAGCGTGAACTTGTAGAACTCTCCCTGGTGGCGGAGTCGTTCCTCGCCGCGGAAGGAGCGCCAGATGGCGCGGACGGCGTCGACGTACTCGCGCAGCCGCGGTCCGGGGCGGTCGAAGTCGGCGGAGTAGCGGCGTTCGACGTGGGCGCGGACCTGGGTGCCGAGGCCGAGGACGAACCGGCCGCCGGTGGCGTCCTGGAGTTCGCGGGCGGCCGCGGCGGTGATCATCGGGCTGCGGGCGAACGCGACGGTGATGCCGGTGCCGACGGTCATGGTCGAGGTGGCGAGCGCGGCGGCGGTGGCGGCGCCGAACGACGTCCGGCCGCCCTCGGTCAGCCACAGGCCGTCGAACCCGGCGCCTTCCGCGGCCGCCGCGGTGTCCGACATCTCGCGCAGGCCGCGGCCCGCGGACATGACGTCGAGGGGAGGGAGTGTCACGTGTCGAGTTCCTTCCGGAGGGTGCCGATGTACCAATGACCGAACACGTCTAGACCCCGTACCGCTCTTCGATCTCGCCCACCCGCGGCCAGTCCGCCGCGACCCGCGACGACCACTCCGGGGTCCGCCGCTCCATCCACGCGCGCGGCCCCTCCTTCGCGTCTGCGGTGCCCATCAGCAGCCGGTGGTACGCGGTCTCCATCCGCTCCACCCGCTCCGCATCGGCCCGGTCGCGCCACAGCAGGCGCTTGCTCAGCGCCGCGGACAGCGGGTTGACGTTGGCCGCGATGTCGCGCGCGGTCTCCAGCGCGGCGGGCAGCACGTCGGCGGCGGGCAGCGCGCGGGACGCCAGGCCGAGGGCGAGCGCTTCGGTGCCGCGGAACGTGCGGCCGGTCAGCAGGATGTCCGCGGCGACGGCGTGCGACGCGGCGCGGGCGACCGTCCAATGCGAACGGGCGTCGGGCACCATGCCACGGCGGACCTGCGGGATGGCGAGCTTGGCGTCCTCCGCGACGATGCGGATGTCGCATTCCATCGCGAGGGTGAACCCGATGCCGATCGCGTGGCCGTTCACCGCGGCGATCACCGGCTTGCGGACCTGCCAGGCCGGCGGGTCGACCGGCGCGGCGGTGAACTCGCGCGGTTCGCGCGGGGCGTCGAAGCTGCCCGCGTCGGGCGTGAGGTCCGCCCCGGCGCAGAACGCGCGCCCGGCACCGGTCAGGACGACCGCGCGAACGCTGTCGTCGGCGTCGCAGCGGGCATACGCTTCCCCGAGGAGTACCCCCATCCCCCCGGAGAACACGTTCAGCCGGTCGGGGCGGTCCAGGGTGATCACGGCGACCCCGCCGTCGACGTCGAGCCGCACCGCGGGCCCGGCCGGCGCGGTCCCGGCGGCTTCCGGACGGGGCTCGGACCGGGAGGAAGACCGGGAGGAAGAACGAGTGGTATCCACCCGCCGACGCTAAACAGCACTCTTGACCGTGTCAAGTTAATCTCGATAGGTTGACCTGCCGCACCGCACCACGCCCCGAGGAGAAACCCTTCATGACCAGCCCCTTCAGCTACGAAGGCAAGCGCGTTGTCGTCACCGGCGGCTACTCGGGCGTGGGCGCCGCGCTCGTCGAGCTGCTCGCGGAACTCGGCGCCGCGCACATCACGGTCCTGGACATCAAGGAACCGACGGGCGCCGCACAGAAGTTCGTGCAGACCGACCTCAACGACCCGGCGTCGGTGGACGCCGCGATCGCCGCCATCACCGCGGACGGCCCGGTCGACGTCCTGTTCAACAACGCGGGTGTCGCCGGCACGCTCCCCGCGCCGGTCGTCTTCGGCATCAACTACCTGGGCCTGCGCCGCCTCACCGAGGCGCTGGTGGACAACGGCACGCTCCGTGCGGGCGGCGCGATCGTCAACACCGCCTCGATCGCCGGGTTCGGCTGGGCGCCGCACCTGGAGGACATCAAGGCGCTCATCGCGATCGAGGGCTGGGACGAGGCGCAGGCCGAGCTGGCCGGCCGCGAGGTCGACGCATACTCCTACTCCAAGGAGATCGTGCAGGTCTACACGATGCATTACGCGAAGACGGCCGCCTCGAAGGGCCTTCGCGTCAACAGCATCTGCCCGTCGCCGATCGACACGCCGCTGCTGCCGGACTTCCGCAAGACGATGAGCGACAAGGTCATCGACTGGAACGTCTCGCAGGGCAACGGCCGCCTGGCCACCGGCCGCGACGTCGCGCTCGGCCTGGCGTTCCTGGGTGCGGAGGCGTCCGGCTTCATCAACGGTGTCAACATCAACCTCGACGGCGGCTTCAACGCGAGCCTGACCGTCGGCAACGTGGACTTCTCCGGCCTGGCGTAACGGCCGGAGCGCGGACGACGGAGGCTCCGGCACTCGCGAGAGTGCCGGAGCCTGCGTGTGTGCCGAAGACCGTCAGGCCGTCTCGTCCTCGACCGTGCTGTGCAGCTCGGTGGCCGCCATGTCCTCGACGAAGCGGCCGAGCAGCGTCGCGAACGCGGCGCGGTCCTCCTCGCTCCACTTCGACAGCATCTCGTTGAGGTGCTGGTCCATGACCGAGGTGAGCCGGCGCCGTACCGCGTCGCCGCGCGGGGTGAGGGAGACCAGGCTGACGCGGCCGTCGTCCGGGCTCGGCGAGCGCTTGACGTAGCCCTCCCGCTCGAGCTGGCCGACCTGGCGGGCGGTGGCGCCGGGGTCCATGTTGGTCAGCCGGGCCAGCTCGCCCATGGGCAGCGGACCGGCTTTCTTGACCCGGCGGAGCAGGACGTAGGCGGGTTGCGAAATGGTCGCACCGGCTACGGCCGCCTGCCGCGCGTACACCCGGCGGCTGGCGTTCCGGCGGAAGAGGGCTTCGAGGGCCCTCTGGATGGCGTCGACGTTGTCGGTGGAGTTCACCGACCCATCGTATCAGTACTTGACTTCGTCAACTTAATAAACCGATATTTCGACTCGTCCGACCATCCGGAGAGATCACGGGGATCACCGAGGCCACGCAGCGGGCATCACTTCCGGGCGACCGCCTCGGTCCCGACGGAGGAAACGGGACCGAGGCGGCCGGTCAGCGGCGGAACATCCCCGGGGGCATTCCCGCCGGGTGTCCCGATTTCGTTCTCCGACCGCCCGAACAGGCAGCCGCCGTACCGGAATTGCCGCGGACGCGCACGGTGTCCGCGGCCGACTCCGAACTATGGCACCGCCCGATCCTCCGGGCAATGCCCCGCGGCGCGCGATTCCGCACGGGCCGAACGGCGGCCGGAGAACGGATCAGAGAATCGCGATCGGGTTGATCGGGCTTCCCGTGGCCCCGGTCACCGGCAGCGGCGACACGCTGAGCAGGCACGACCACGCCCCGGCCGCCGCCATGCCCTCCGCCAGCTCGGTGAGCCACAGGTGCTCCAGCAGCGGCACGCCGAGTTCCACGAGCAGCGCGATGTGCACGGAAAGGAACTGCTCGTTGTCGAACGGGATCACTTCGATCGCGCTGTTGTCCGCGCCGACCGCCGCAATGTCGTGCTCGCGTACGAACGACACCGCGTCCACGCCGAGACCGGCCTGCGCGAACGGAATCTCCCGGCCCGCCGAGGTCTCGTTCTTGAAATTGTCGAGATGCCCCGTGCGCACCAGAAGCGCGTCACCGGAGCGGATCTCCACGCCTTGTGCGGCGACGCACTCGTCGAGATCCGCGCGCGTGACCACGTAACCCGGTTCCAGGAATTCCACGCCGCGCAGCCGCGGCAGATCGAGAAGGACCGCGCGCAGGGCGAACGCGCCGAGCTTCTCGATTCCGCAGCGTTCCGCCCCGGTGTGCGAGCGGAAGGTGTTCGCGTCGAATCCGTTGTAGAACTTCCCGCGGTGCTGGACGTGGCACAGCGCGTCCATGTGCGTGATGCTGTGCGACGCGATCACCAGGACGTCCTCGTTCGCCCCGACCTCGGAGCCGCCCGGGAAGTCCTGGAACGCGTTGTCCGTCTGGCTGGTCAGGGTGAGCCGCTGCGGCGCGCCGCGGTATTCGAAGATCGGCGCGCCTTCCCGCTGGATCGGCAGACCCAGCCCGTACGCCTTGCCGGTCCGCACTTCGTGCGCGGCCGCCGCGACACCCTTCGGGTCGACGAGGTTGAGTGTGCCCCGCTCGTCCTCGGCGCCCCAGCGGCCCCAGTTGCCGACCTGCGTCTGCTGTTCCATGCGGCTCTCCCCTGACCGGATCGGATGAACGTCGCGCAGCCCGGCCCGGGTCCGGGATCCCCCGGACCCGGTTCGGCACAGGCTCAGAACTTGAGGACGCCTCGCGCGATGCGTCCGTTGTGCATGTCGTCGAGGACGTCGTGGAAGCCGTCCGACGGGTAGACCTTCGACACGAGCGCGTCCAGGTCGAACTTGCCCTGGCGGTACAGCTCGACGATCGCCCGGATGTCCTCGTGCGGGCGGACGCCGCCGGCCCGGGTGCCGAGGATGCCGCGGTCGCACTGCAGCAGGTTCGCGATGCGGATGTTCGCGGTGGCGGTCTGCGACGGCTGGCCGACGGCGATGAGCGTGCCGCCCCAGTCCAGCGCCTCCAGCGCGTTCTCCAGCACGGCCGGGACGCCGGTGCACTCGAAGATCCAGTCCACGCCGCCCGCGCCGAACGTCCCGACCTTCTGGTCCGCGCTGTACGGGAACAGCGTGCGGATCTCGTCCGCGACGTCGATGCCCTTGCCGGCCTGCACGAAGTCGGTGGCGCCGAACTTGCGGGCCAGGTCGAACTTGCCGGGCACGGTGTCCACGCCGACCACGCGGCCCGCGCCCTTGAGGCGCAGCGCCTGCACGGCGGCCAGGCCGACGCCGCCGAGGCCGATGACCGCGGCGGTCTGGCCCGGCAGGATGTTGGCGCGGTTGAGCACGGCGCCCGCGCCGGTCACGACGCCGCACGGCACCAGGCACGCGGAGGTGAGCGGCACGTCCTCGGGGATCGTGACGCACTGGATTTCCTTGACCAGGGTCAGCTCGGCGTAGGTCGACGCGCCCGCGAAGTTCCACACCGGCTGCCCGTCGACGGAGAACGGGGTGCTGCGGTTGCCGAGCGTCTGGCGGCAGCGGTTCGGGTGCCCGGTCTGGCAGTACCGGCACATGCCGCACGCGGCGATCGTGGTGATGACGACGTGGTCGCCCGGCTTGACCGCGGTGACGCCCGCGCCGACCCGCTCGACGATGCCCGCGCCCTCGTGGCCGAGAACCGCGGGGGCCGGCCACTCGATGACGCCTTCCAGCACGCTCACGTCGCTGTGGCACACGCCGGTGGCGGCGATCCGCACCAGGACCTCGCCGGCCTCGGGCTCGCGGATCTCCACGTCGTCCCGTATCTCGACACCCTTGTCCGTGTGCAGGATCGCGCGCATGTGCTTTTCTCCTCCAGGCCGCTCGGTACGGGGGTGATCCCCACGCAACCGGCTCCGATTTAGCCACCGGCTCCCGCAAGGGTCAAGGGACGTTGACAATCCGGTCGCGGTGCCCGGGTGGGACTCTTCTCACCTTGTCCGGACACCGCGGGCGGCGCGGCATATCAGAGGGGGGATTAACCCCGCGCTCAGTTGATTCTCAGAATGCGGGCGGACGCTGAGGACATGGACACGACACCCCAGTACCCCGAGCACCCCGAATACCCCGCGCCCGATCCGCAGGCCGGCCCCGCACCGTACCCCGGACCGGACCCCTTCGCCGCGCCCGCCGGCGGCGGCACCGGCACGCCGCCTCCCGGCGGATCGCCCTTCGGCCCCTACACCGGGCCCCCCGCGCCCCCGCCGGTGCTCGCCGCCGCCGGTGCCCCCGGCGACCCGTCCGGGCCGCCGCACGACTCGGTCACCGTGCTGACGCCGGGCGACCCGGCGCCCCGGCCGCGCGGCAAACGCCGCGCGGTGGCCGTGGTCGCCGCCGTCGCGCTCGCCGCCGGACTGGCCGGCGGGGTCGCGGGCGGCGTGATCGGCGACCGGGTCGGCGACCACGGCAGCCCGTCCGCGGCCTATTCGGCCGGCGCGGCACCCGTCCAGTCGGTGGCCGACAAGAGCCAGACCGGCGTGGCCGCGGTCGCGAGCGCCGTGACGCCGAGTGTCGTCGAGGTCACCGTGCAGACCCGGCAGGGCACCGGCACCGGATCCGGCGTCATCCTCACCGCCGACGGCAAGATCCTCACCAACGCGCACGTGGTCGACGGAGCCGGCAGCGGCGCCACCCTCACCGTCACCTTCTCGGACGGCAAGACCGCCGACGCCACCGTGGTCGGCAAGGACACGTCGAGCGACCTCGCGGTGATCCAGGCGAAGGGCGTGAGCAACCTCAAGGCCGCCACGCTCGGCAACTCCTCGCAGGTCGCGGTCGGCGACCAGGTCGTCGCGATCGGCTCGCCGGAAGGCCTGACCGGCACCGTCACGTCCGGCATCGTCAGCGCGCTCGACCGCGAGGTCACGGTGTCCGATTCCAATGGCTCCGGCGGCTCCGGCGGTTCAGGCGGCTCCGGCGGCCTGAACGGCTTCCCGTTCGGCAACCGCGGCACCGACTCGTCGTCGTCCTCGAACCAGACGACCTACCACGCCATCCAGACCGACGCCGCGATCAACCCGGGCAACTCCGGCGGCCCGCTGCTCGACATGAACGGCCGCGTCATCGGCATCAACTCGGCGATCTACTCCCCGACCTCGGCCGGCGGCTCGGACGCCGGAAACGTCGGCCTCGGCTTCGCCATCCCGATCGACCAGGTCAAGACCCTCCTGCCGGGCCTGGAGTCCGGACAGTCGGCCTGACCCCGGACCGCGCGGCCGCCGTGCCCGGAGCGCCGTGTCCTCCCACCACGGGGGCGCTCCGGACACGACACACGGCCCGCGGAAGGCCGCGGCGCGGGAAACCGGACCCGCGGCCGTGGCACCGTGAAGGCGTCGCCGCGCAGGCGGCGCCTTCACCGACATGCGATCCACCGTTTTTCGAGCCGCCCGCCACACCGAAGTCGTCGACGCACCGACCACCTCAGGGGAGACCACGCCCGCCATGACCAGTCCCTCGTCCGCGGCACCGGCCGCGCGGATCCTTGTCGTCGACGACGAGCCCGCGGTGCGGGAGGCGTTGGAAAGCAGCCTGCGCTACGAGGGCTACCACGTACGCCTCGCCGGGGACGGGCTCGCCGCCCTCGACGAGGTCGCCCGCGAGGAACCCGACCTGGTGATCCTCGACGTCCTCATGCCGCGCATGGACGGCCTGACCGCCGCCCGCCGGCTGCGCGGCCGCGGCGAGACCGTGCCGATCCTCATGCTCACCGCGCGCGACGCGGTCGGCGACCGGGTCACCGGGCTGGACGCGGGCGCCGACGACTACCTGGTCAAACCGTTCGAACTCGACGAACTGTTCGCCCGCGTTCGGGCCCTGCTGCGGCGCAGCGCGATGGCCGCCCCCGGGGGCGCGTCCGGCCCCGGGGAAGGCGTCCTGGAGTTCGCCGACCTGACGATGGACACCCGGTCGCGCGAGGTGACCCGCGGCGGTCACCCGGTGGAACTCACCCGCACCGAGTACACGCTCCTCGAACTCCTGCTCTCCCACCCGCGGCAGGTGCTCACCCGCGAGCAGATCCTGCACAACGTGTGGGGCTTCGACTTCGAACCGACGTCGAATTCGCTCGACGTGTACGTGATGTACCTGCGGCGCAAGACCGAGGCCGGGGGCCTGCCGCGGCTCGTGCACACCGTGCGCGGCGTCGGCTACGTCCTCAAGGCCCCCGAGAAGGCCACGGAGGGAGCCTTGTGATGCGCCGTCTCCCGCTGCGTGCCCGGCTCGCGCTCCTCACCGCGGTGGCGGTGGCCATCGCGGTCGCCGCGGCATCCACCGCGTGCTGGTTCCTGACGAAGGACCAGCTGATGGCGCAGACCGACCGGACGCTGGCGTCGCAGCCCACCGAGATCCGGCTGCGGCCGAACCAGACCATCTGCGACGCGCTGAACAACTCGACGCCGTTCGACGGGAAGGGCCACAACCCGCAGACCCTCCAGGTGGTGTTCGCGGACGGCACCTCGTGCACGCAGGACGGCTCGTACCCGATCCCGGTCACTGCTTCCGACATCGCCGTCGCCCAAGGGACGCAGCGCCAGTCGATCCACAGCGCGACGGACGCGAACGGCACCCACGTGCGGGTGATCACCCGCATGCCGCCGCCGAGCCCGCTCGGCCAGGGCTACGCGCTCAGCATCGCCCGTCCGCTCACCGACATCGACAACTCGCTCGACAACCTCGCGCTGCTGCTCGTCCTGGTGTCCGGCATCGGCGTGCTCGCCGCGGCGAGCCTCGGCCTGGTGGTGGCGCGTGCCGCGCTCAAGCCGGTCGACCGGTTCGCGGACGCCGTCGAGCACATCGCCCGCACCGAGGACCTCGACACCACGATCCCGGTCGAGGGCAAGGACGAGATCGCCCGGCTGGGCACGTCGTTCAACACCATGACGCGCGCGCTGAAGGGGTCCCGGGAGCGGCAGCAGCAGCTCATCGCCGACGCGGGGCACGAACTCCGCACCCCGCTGACCAGCCTGCGCACCAACACCGACCTGCTGCTCCGCAGCGAGGAGCAGGGGCGGCCGCTGCCCACGGACGACAAGAAGCGCCTGCTGCGCAATGTGCGCAGCCAACTGCGGGAGCTGTCCGGGCTGGTCGGCGACCTGCTGGAACTCGCGCGCCCGGAACGCAGCCGGTCCACGCCGGTCACCGGCGTCGCCGCGCTGCACACCGCGGTCGGGCAGGCCGTCGAACGTGCCAAGCTGCGCGGCCAGGACGTGACGTTCGCGGTCGACGTCGAGCCCTGGTACGTGCGCGGCGACGAGCCGTCGATGGAGCGCGCCGTCCTCAACCTGCTCGACAACGCGGTCAAGTTCGGCCCGCCCGACGGCACCATCGAGGTCCGCCTGCACGACGGCGAACTCACCGTGCGCGACCACGGCCCGGGCATCGACCCCGACGACGCCCCGCGCGTCTTCGAACGGTTCTGGCGCTCGGACACCGCCCGCGCCCTGCCCGGCTCCGGGCTCGGCCTGGCCATCGTCGCCCGCACCGTGCAGGAGAGCGGCGGCACGGTCGCGCTCGAACCGGCACCCGACGGCGGCACGGTGGCGCGCATGCGGCTGCCGGGGACGGCGGGCGCGCCGCCCGGCGGCTGAGCGGCCTCGGGCGGTCGAGCGGCGCCGGGCGGTCGACGGGCCGGCCGGAGCCCGGCTCACGGGTAGGCCGCGAGCCGGGCCTGGTCCAAGTCGGCGAGGATGCCCTGGAGCTGTCCCGGGTCGGCCACATACGCCAGCACCGCGCGGTAGAACGCGCCGCGCATCGCGCCCGGCATCAGGTCGGACGCGTCGAACCGGATCGTGTCGGCGTCCCGCAAGGCCTGGCCGATGCCCTGCGCCACCGGGTTCACCGGGTAGGCGTCCGCCGGGACGCCGCGGTTCGGGCTGAGCGAGCCTTCCCGGGCCCACCTGGTCTGCGCCTCGGTCCCGGCGAGGTAGGTGAGCAGCTTCCGGGCCGCGGGCGTGTCCCGGAACATCGCCATCACGTCGCCCGCGACCTCGCGCGCGGGTGCCGCGGTGGCACCGGCGCTCGCCGCGGGGGCCGGGAACGGGGTGAAGGCGAAGTCGACGCCGGGCTGCGGGCTGCCGGGCGCGGCGCCGTACCAGCCGGAGGCGAACGACGCCTGCTGCTCCATGCCGCAGCGCGGCGGGGACGCGACCAGGCCCGTGCCGGCTTGGTCGTAGGAGGTCAGCAGCGACGCCATGGGGCCGCCCGAACCGGCCGCGAGCAGGTCGCCCCAGGCCTGCCACGCGGAGGTGATCTCCGGTGAGGTCCAGGCGAGTTCGCCGGACACCCAGCGGTCGTAGACCTGCGGTCCCGACCGGGTGAGCACCAGGTTCTCGATCCAGTCGGTGCCCGGCCAGCCGGACGCCGAACTGGACGCCAGCCCGAAGCACCACGGCTGGATGCCGGCCGCGGACAGCGCCCGCGCGGCGGAGGCGAGTTCGGAGGCCGTGGCGGGCGGCTTCAGGTTGTGCGCCGCGAACGTCTTCGGGTCGTACCAGAGCAGCCCCTTCAGCGCGGCCTTGACCACGACGGCCACCCGGCGGCCGTCGACCCGGCCGAGGGTGCGCCAGTCGGCGGCGTAGGAGCCGTCGGTGGCGGCGAGTTCGGGGATGGTGTCGAGCGGCACGATGCGGCCGGTGCGGGCGTAGTCGATGAGGTCGCCGGGTGTGGAGAGCGCGGCCAGGTCGGGCGGCGTGCCCTGGTCGACGCGGGCGGCGAGGACGGCGTCGACGTCGCGGGTGCCTTCGTAGCGCACGACGATGCCGGTGTCGCGTTCGAACGGGGCCACGACGCGCTCGAACGCGTCGGCCTCCGCACCGGTCCAGGTGCCCAGCACCGTCACCGTCGTGCTGTCGCCGGAACCGCCGCAGCCGCCGGTCAGCAGCGCCGCGCACAGTACGGCCGCCACGGCGGCGGCGGTCCGCCGCAGGCCGCGGGCCGGGCGCCGGGTGTGCGCGCCGGTGGCCGTGGCGGTCGTGGCGGTCGTGGTGCGGGTGTTCGTGCCGGGCCGCATGGCCGTCACCTCCCCGTCCGGTACTCGTCGTAGCGTCGCCACAGCCCCCACAGGCCGGCCGCCAGCGCGGCGGCGCACAGCAGCGGGCCGCCGATGCCGAGGCCTTGCGCGTCTCCGGCGTCGGCGAGGCGGCGTTCGGTGTCCTGCCGGGTGGCGGCGAGCGCGGACGCCAAGGCCGCGTCGGCGTCGGTGGCGAGGCCGGTGAGGGTTTTGGGGCCGCCGCCGAGCAGCAGGCGTACCGTTTCGCCGTCCCGCGGCGCCAGGTCGGCGGAGCCGGCCGGGGGCGGGGGACCGAAGCCGCGGCCGCGGATCTGCGCCACGACGTCCCGGATCGACGCCGCGTCCTGCCGGGCCCGGGCATCGGGCAGCGCCGGGTCGGCGAGCGCGCGGAGCGCGGCGTCCGAGGCCGCGCGGTGGTCGTCGCCCACGCCGCGCGACACCAGCGCCAACGACTCGGCGCCGACGACGCGTTGCACGTTCGTCCGGGCCTCCCAGAGCGCGGCCATGCGGGTGGTGCCGCTTCCGGCCGCGGTGTCGATCCGGTCCCGGGTGCGCAGCGCGTTGCTGGACTGCCAGGCCGCCAGGACGAGCAACAGGACCGTGGCAAAGGCAAGTTGCGGATTGATACGGCGCCGGAAGCGCCCCGCCAGATAGATCTGGATGCCGACGAGGACGACGATCGCAAAGCCCACGGAGATCGCGAACGGGAGGACGGCTCCGGTCGACGTCCAGTAGCCGTCGCGGGTCTTCCGCACGGACGCCAGTTCCGCGTCGCGGAGTTGGCCGACCCGGGCGAGGATGCCGGTGTCGGAGGCGTGCAGCAGGTCGGACGCGTAGGCGACCCCGGCGACCGCCAGTGGGCCTTCACGCCCGGACTGCGCCATGCCGACGAGCCCGGTGTACTCGATGATCAGGCCGTCCACAGCGCGCAGTTGCGCGGCCTCCGTGCCGGACGAGCCGATCCGCTCGCGGGCGTCGGCGAGTGCCTGCCCGGCGGTCTTCACGGCGTCCTGGTAGTCCGTTCCGGGACCCGTCAACGGGAAAGCCCCGGAGGCGAGTTCGCGGGACGCGGCCCGGTCGGCCTCGGTCAGCGCCGCGGCGACCTGGTCGAGCGCGAGCACGGCCGGGACCGTGCGGGCCCGCAAGGCGTCCGCGTCGTCCCCGGCCCGGGCGACCCGCAGACCCGACGTCGCCGCCACCAACGCGATCCCGGCCACCAACAGCGCGGCGAGCCACCGCAATCGGCCGGGGGTGGTACGAGGCTTCATGGAGCGCGCTCCCCTCGTCGATCCGGCAACCGTACGGAAGCCCCGGCCGGGAAGCCACACGCAACTCCCTGTTGACTTGTCTTGACCGGCAGTGCTAGTCAGCGCCCGCCGACTTTGTCCGCCGCGTTTCTCATCCGACCTTCATGTGCGGCTCAGAACCTTCCCAGCACGCGCCTCCAGCGTGGGCCCATGACCACATCGCCCGCACTCGCCAAGAGTGCCGACACGCCCGAGCCGCCCGGCGCCCCACCCCAGCACCGCCGCCAGCGGCTGGTCGACGTGGTGGTCCCGGTCTACAACGAACAGCACGTGCTGGAACGCAGCATCCGGCGCCTGCACACCTACCTTCTGCACGAGTTCCCGTTCGCCTTCCGCATCACCATCGCGGACAACGCCAGCACCGACCGCACGTGGCACATCGCCGAGTTCCTCGCCGCCGAGCTGCCGCACGTCCGCGCCGTCCACCTCGACCTCAAGGGCCGCGGCCGCGCGCTGCGCCGGGTCTGGGCGGCCAGCGACGCCGACGTGGTCGCCTACATGGACGTCGACCTGTCCACCGACCTCGACGCCTTCCTCCCCCTGGTCGCCCCGCTGCTGACCGGGCACAGCGACCTCGCGATCGGCACCCGGCTGTCCCGCGCGTCGGACGTCGTGCGCGGCCCCAAGCGGGAGTTCGTGTCGCGGACGTACAACCTGCTGCTGCGCGCCACGCTCCGCGCCCGCTTCTCCGACGCCCAATGCGGCTTCAAGGCGGCACGCACCGAGGTCGTGCAGCGGCTGCTCCCGCTCGTCGAAGACGAGGCGTGGTTCTTCGACACCGAACTCCTGCTGCTCGCCCAGCGCTCCGGACTCCGGATCCACGAAGTCCCGGTCGACTGGGTGGACGACCCGGACAGCCGCGTCGATGTCCTGCGCACCGCTCTCGACGACCTGCGCGGCATGGCGCGCGTGGGACGCCGCATCGTCGGCGGCACGTTCCGCGTGCCGATGTCGCCGCGCACCCGCGACGCGCACCTGCCCACCGGCATGCGGCAGCAGCTCCCCCGCTTCGCCCTCGTAGGCGTGGTCAGCACGCTCGCCTACATCGTCCTGTACGCGCTACTGCGCGAGGCCATGCCCGCGCTCGTCGCCAACGCCCTGGCGCTGCTGGTGACCGCGATCGGCAACACCGCGGCCAACCGCCGGTTCACTTTCGGCGTCCGCGGCCGCACCGATGCGATGCGGCACCAGGCGCAAGGCGCGATCGCGTTCGTCCTCGGCCTCGCGGTGACCAGCCTCGCGCTCGGTGCGCTGCACCTGTTCGCGCCGGGGGCCTCCCGCGGCGTCGAACTCACCGCGCTGATCGTCGCGAACGCACTCGCCACGCTCGTCCGGTTCCTGCTCCTCCGGGTGTGGGTCTTCCGGCACACCGCACCACCGGCGGCCGAACCCGCCGCCGCATCCGACTCCGACACCCTCACCGAGGTCTCTTGATGACCGCGATCCATCCCGAATCCGCCGCACTCGACCCGGCGTCCACCGCACGCGACGAGGCCCGGAGAGTCCGCGGCTGGGCGGCCCGCTTCGTCCGCGGCCGGGACACCGACGCCGCCTGGGTGCGCCCGTCGCTGCTCGCGCTGCTCGCCGTCACCGGCTTCCTGTACATCTACAGCCTCGGCGAATCCGGCTGGGCGAACTCCTTCTACTCGGCGGCCGTGCAAGCCGGCAGCCAGAGCTGGAAGGCGATGTTCTTCGGCTCGTCCGACGCGGCCAACTTCATCACCGTCGACAAGCCGCCCGCGTCACTGTGGGTCATGGACCTGTCCGCCCGGGTGTTCGGCGTCAACGCGTGGAGCATCCTGGTGCCGCAGGCGCTGGAAGGCGTCGCCGCGGTCGGGCTGCTGTACCTGGCCGTCCGACGCCGGTTCAGCGCCGCGGCGGGGCTGGTCGCGGGCGCGGTCATGGCCCTGACACCGGTCGCGGCGCTGATGTTCCGGTTCAACAACCCGGACGCGCTGCTGGTACTGCTGCTCGTCGCCGCCGCGTACGCGGTGCTACGCGCACAGGAGACCGCGGCGACGAAGTGGCTGGTGTGGGCGGGAGTCTTCATCGGCTTCGCCTTCCTCACGAAGCTGCTCCAAGCCTTCGTGATCCTGCCCGCGTTCGCGATCACCTACCTGCTGTTCGCGCCGACCGGCTGGTGGCGGCGCATCCGACAGCTCCTGTACGCCGGTGTCGCCCTCGTCGTCGCGGCCGGGTGGTGGATCCTCACCGTCGAACTGTGGCCCGCGTCGTCGCGGCCCTACATCGGCGGGTCGCAGCACAACTCGATCCTCGAACTCACCCTGGGCTACAACGGCTTGGGCCGCCTCAACGGCGACGAGACGGGCAGCGTCGGGGGCGGCGGCCGCATGCAGGTCCTCCCGGGAACGTCCGCCGAAGCCCTCGGCCAGCTGCCGGGCGGCGCGCCCGGCGGCGGCCGCGGGCCGGGCGGCGGGATGTGGGGCGAGACCGGCTGGAACCGGCTGTTCAACCCGGAGAACGGCGGGCAGGTCTCCTGGCTGCTCCCGGCCGCCGTGGCGCTGCTGCTGGCGGGCCTGTGGATCACCCGGCGGCGTCGCCTCGCCGACGGGCAGCGCGCGGCGTTCGTGCTGTGGGGCGGGTGGCTGCTCACCACGGTCGTGGTGTTCAGCTACATGAAGGGCATCTTCCACCCGTACTACAACGTGGCGCTGGCTCCGGCGATCGGTGCGCTGGTCGGCATGGGCGGCGTGCTGCTGTGGGAGAAGCGGCGGTCGTGGAAGGCGGCTCTCGCGCTGGCGGTGGTCGTCGCCGGGTCGGCGTACTGGGCTTACCGGCTGCTCGACCGGACGCCGGACTGGCACGGCTGGCTGCGGTACGCGGTGCTCGTCGGCGGCGTGGTCGCGGCGGCGCTGATCCTCGCCACGACGCGGTTCTCCGCGCGGATCGTGGCGGTGGGGGCGTCCGGAATCGCGCTGGCGACGGTGCTGGCGGGTCCGGCGGCGTACACGTGGGCGACCGTGACCACCCCGCACGAGGGCTCGATCCCGTCGGCGGGGCCGTCGGGCGGCGGCTTCGGCGGACCCGGCGGGCGCGGTGGGCCTGGCGGGGGGATGCGGATCTTCAACGGGCAACCGCCGCAGGGGGCCGGTCAGGGGAACACCGGGGGGCAGGCTGGCCAGGGCTTCGCCGGTGGTCAGGGCGGCCAAGGCGGCCAAGGCGGCCCGGGTGGTCAGCAGCAGCCCGGACAGGGCGGGTTCCCCGGCGGCGGCCAGGGCGGCATGCCCGGTCAGGGCGGCCAGGGCAATCCGGGCGGCCAAGGCACGCAGGGCGGCCAGAGCACGCAGGGCGGTATGCCGGGCGGCCGGAACGGCACCGCCAACCCCCGCGAGAACTTCGCGATCGGCGGCCCCGGCGGCGGCGCGGGCGGACTCCTCAACGGCAGCAACGCCGGCAAGGAGGTCACCGCGAAGCTCAAGCAGGACGCCGGCAAGTACACGTGGGTCGCCGCCGCGGTCGGCTCGAACAACGCGTCCGGCTACCAGCTGGCGACCGGAAAGCCGGTGATGGCCCTCGGCGGCTTCAACGGCAGCGACCCGTCGCTGACCCTGGACGAGTTCAAGAAGCTGGTCGCCGCCGGCAAGATCCACTACTTCATCGGCGGCGGCAACTTCGGCGGGAGCATGGGCGGCAGCTCGTACTCGTCGGAGATCGCTTCGTGGGTCGAGTCCGCCTACACGGCGCAGACGGTGGACGGGGCGACGCTGTACGACCTGACGCAGCCGAAGGCCTGATCCGGCGGCGGGCCTGATCCGGTCGGGGGCGTTGGCCCAGCCGTGGACCTGGGCCCAGCCGTGGACCTGGCCCCGGTTCGGGCGGGCGACGCTGCGGACTATCCGGCGCCCGGCGGCGAGCCGTTCGCCGCCGGACCGCACCGCGCCGCACTGCACCGCACTGCACCGCACTGCACCGCACTGCACCGCGCCCGACCTGGCTTCACGCCGGGTCGGGCGCGGTTTCCGCGTCTGCTTCGGCTTCGGCGGCGTCGAACGCGGGCGCGAGCGGGGCGAGCGCGGCACGGAGCCGGTCGGGCAGGGATCCGGTGGGGACGACCAGTCCCCCGGCGGCGTCGCCCTCGGCCGGCTGGATCCAACCTTCCACCGCGATGCGCACGGCCGCGGCCACGCTTGCCGCGAGAACGCGGGCCGTGGGCGCTTCGGCGTCGCCTCCCAGGCGTTCGGCGAGCACCACCGTCAGCGGGGGCTCGATGGCGGCGGCGGCGTCGAGGAAGGCGTGGCGCAGCGCGGGGCGGGTGGTGATGAGCAGAAGTGCTCGGGGATCGCGGTCGTCCGCGTCGGTGTACTGCCCGACCACGGCCTCGGTGACGGCATCCGCCAGGCGTACTCCCGTCGGCCGGGCGGCGACCGCGGCCGCGATCCGCGCTTCGCGGTCCGCCGTGACCGCGGAGACGATCGCCTGCTCGCGGCTCGCGAAGTAGTTGTTGTAGGTGCGCGGCGAGACTCCGGCGGCGTCGGCGATGTCCTCGACTCGGACGTTGTCGGGCCCACGTTCCAGGGCTAGGCGCAGCGCCGCTTCGCGGAGTGCCTCGCGGGTGGCCTGCTTCTTCCTGTCCCGCAGCCCTGGCGGTGGTGTGGTCACGGTGCCAGGCTCCCACACTAAACTGCGTGCACGCAAAATTGCCTGACCGCAAACTTGCGTGCACGCACTTTTCTCTGCCAGTCTCGGCCGCCTACCGAGACCGACAGAAGGGGACGCCGCCATGCGAGCACGAGGCATGACCTACGACACCGGATTCCTCGTGCACGGCCGGAACTCCCGGGAACACTTCGACCCGGCCGTCGTGCGGCGCGAACTCGCAGTCATTCGCGACGACTTGCACTGCAACGCGGTCCAGATCATCGGCGGCGACCCGGGTCGCTTGGAAGTGGCCGCCGCTGCCGCGTCCGAACTCGACTTGGAGGTCTGGTTCTCGCCCTACCCGCTGGAGCTGGATCCGGAGCAGATCCTCACCCTCTTCCGCGACTGCGCCGAGCGCGCGGAGCGGCTCCGGCGGCAGGGCGCGGAGGTCGTGTTCGTCGCCGGCGTCGAACTCAGCGTCATGGACCGCGGATTCCTGCCCGGCGACAGCGTCGAGGAGCGGGTGGAAGCGCTGCTGGGCGATCCCGAACGGCGCGCCGAAGCAATGCGCGCGGTAGGCGTGCGGATCAACGCCTTCCTTCGCGAGGCCGTGGCCGCGATCCGCGACTGCTTCCGCGGCAAACTCACCTACGCGTCGATCCAGTTCGAACAGGTCGACTGGACTCCGTTCGACTTCGCGACGTTCGAACTGATCCGCTCCGCCGAGGTCGCCGACCGCTTTCGGGAGGGGGTGCGCATCCTCGCCCAAGGCCCGAAGCCGGTCGCCATCACCGGCTTCGGCACCGCGGCCTACCGCGGCGCGGGAGACCGCGGCGGCCGGGTGCTGGAAGTCGTCGCGTACGACCCGGAGACCAAGGCGCCGCTGCGGATGGACGGCGTCTACGAACGCGACGAGCCGGGCCAGGCGGCCTACTTGGCCGAACTCCTGGAGATCTTCGAGTCCGAGGGCGTGGACAGCGCCTTTGTGTACCTGTTCTCCCTGCCCGGGTACCCCCACCGTCCCGACGGCGACCCCCGGGACGACTTGGACCGGGCAAGCCTCGGCATCGTCAAACTCCTCGAAGCCGGGCGCGGCGAGACGTACCCCGACATGGATTGGGAGCCGAAAGCGGCCTTCAACGCGGTGGCGCGGCAGTATCGCCGATGACGACCAGGGCGACGGTCAGCTCGCACCACACGGTCTTGCCGGCCCGGTGTCCGCCGCCGCCCGCCGGTTCGGGGTACGCGCCCCAGCGGTCCGCGAGCGCGGTCACCAAGGCGAGGCCGCGGCCGGACACATCCTCGGGCGACGCGTAGCGCGGGCAGGGGAGTTCGCTCGTGCCGTCGGACACCTCGATGCGGAGCAATCCGAAGGCAAGGAAGCAGCGCACGCTGATCAAGTCCAGTGACGTGCTGCCCGATACGGCGGCTCCGTACCGGAAGGCGTTGGTGACCAGTTCGCTGACGAGCAGGACGGCGGTGTCCGCGGAGTCCGCCGAGATCCCCCACTCGTCGGCCGCCTCGCGGAGCAGCAGTCGAGCCCCTCCCGCACAGCGCGGGTCGCGGATGAACTGCCATTCCGTCTGGTGGCGGGATTTCGACCATGCGAAGGGTTCGGGGGCGGTCAAGGCCAGGGGGTGCGCGTCCATCGCCGTCCAGGGATCTCGTGGCCGATCGGGGGCCGGCTGCCGCCGATGCCGAATGTGTGGGTTCCGTGCAATTGGCCTCCAGCCTGCGCTTTGCTGCTTAACCTGCTCAGTAGCGACCCGGGTACGCAGCGTGGCGTCCCGACGGTGTTCAGGGGGAGGAAGGCATGACGGAGACGAGTTCCCAGCCGCCGATGGCGTGGCGCTACTGCGGAAATCAAGTCAAGCTGTGGCGCACCCGCGCGGGCGTCAGCCGAGAGCAACTGGCGGACGAGGCCGGGTACGGCGCCGAGACGATCAAGTCGATGGAACAAGGCCGCCGCCGCGCAACCGTGCATGTCCTGACGATCGCCGACGAGATGTGCGGCGCAAACGGCCTGCTCCTCGCGGCACAGGATTACTTGAAGCCGGAGAAGTTCCCTGCGCGGACGCACGAGTTCATGGACGCGGAGGCGTCGGCAATCGCGATCAACTCGTATCAGTTGGGCTTGATCCCGGGGTTGCTCCAAACCGAGGAGTACGCGCGCACGTTGATCAGCGAGTCTTATCCGCCCTTGGACGACGAGACCATCGACGAGCGCGTAGCAGCGCGCATGCAACGCCAAGAGAAGCTGACACAAAGGCCCTACGCACGCTTCGGGTTCGTCATCTATGAAGCCGCCCTGCGCACCTTGGTCGGTGGACCCGACGTCATGAAGCGCCAGTTGCGGCACCTGCGCGAAGTCGGCGGATTCCGCAACCTGTCGATCCAAGTGCTCCGGGCGGACGGCGGCACGACGCTCGGCCTCACCGGCTCGGTCGTGCTGCTGGAGACGGGCGAGCACGAGCACTTCGCATACGTGGAGGGGCCAGAGACCAGCGCCCTCTACTCCGATGCGGAGACAATCCACCACTTGACTCAGCACCATGGAATGATCCAGGCGCAGGCCCTCAATGCAGAGGATTCCGCGCGGCTCATCGCTGAGGTAGAGGAGCAACTGTGAACGGCGAACTGGCGTGGCGCAAGTCCAGCCACAGCGACAACCAGGGCGGCGAGTGTGTCGAGGTGGCGACCGTCCCGGGCCTGATCCTGCTTCGCGATTCCAAGATCACCGCGGGACCGCGGCTGGCTATCGGAGCCGGCTCCTGGAACGCCCTCCTGTCCGCAACAGCACGCGAGCTGAAGGCCTGAACCCACGCAGTCGACGTGTAGTTGCGGATGTATGCCCGCAACTACACGTATACGGCGGTACTGCACGGGGAGGTCTGCCAGCCGCGGCCCCCGGCCCTCTACCTCGCGCCTTGTTGCGCCGCAACGTCGGCAAGAACGTGCTCGTGAAGTCGCTCAGCACAAAGCTGCTTTCCACATAGCGATTTCCCGAAGCAACGTGCGGGTGCGCGGCCGCGCCGGTCTCCACGCCCCACGGGCCAAGCCCTCAGACCCCACCCAACGAGCCCTCCCACGTGAACCCGCAGGCCACCGCGGCTCCGCCCCCCTGCGCCCGCTACACCCCGCGCCAAGCCTCCGTCACGCTTCCCTCCTCGAAGTGCCACCACCCCTCCCCCTGCCCCCGGACCAGCAGTGCCTTGATCGCTCGCAGATCCGCACCCACCGGAACGTCGAAGGCAACCAACGGGAACTCCTCGCTGAACGCCTCGCCGCCCAGGCCGAACTCCGCCAGCCGCTCGTGCACCGCCGCGGCACTCCGTCCGAGCGGGCCGTCCGGGACGGGCAGCACGCGGATCGTGCAGCCGCCCGACGACGCGACCTGCCCGACCGCCCAGTGCACCCCGTCGGCGTCCGTCGTGAACCGCACGATGTCGCCGCAAGCGACCCCGTCCTGCAGGAACGGCACGTTCTCGATCCGTGCCGTGTCCGGTCCCACCTGGACCGCCCACAGCCCCTCGCGGTCGTGCGGCAGCCAACCTTCCCGCGGCACGAACCGGAACCACACCTTGATCCGCCGCACTTCGGCCGCGACGGACTCACCTGCACCGGGGACACTCATGGCCGTCATGATCGCCCAGCCGGCACCGGGAGCATGTGCCGGCCGGCGAGCGCCCCGCCCCCTCACACCCTGACGGGTACCAGAACCTCCGCCTCGGTTCGATGTCCACATCGCGCCGAGGACGACGATTGATCCGATTGGCCGACTAACATGCATGGCGTCCCGGCCAAGCCGACCTGTTGTCGGCGAGTGCTGCGGTCGGCGGGCCCCGTTCGAGGAACATGCGAAGGCCCTGCCCATGAACGGTAATCCCGAACACATCCCGTCCCGGTTCAGACGGCGCGCGGCATTGCGCCCGGCTGCGTCCTCCGAGCCCCGGATCCGGGGCCACCGGGGCTTCCACGCCGCGGTCTCGCTCGCCCTGACCGCCGTTGTGCTCTCCGCGTGCAGCAGCGGCGGCACGCAGAAAGCGGCCGACGGCAAGGACGCCGCGTCGAACGCGGCCTCCGCTCCCGCATCGAAGGCGCCGAAGGCCGCGCCGCTGCCGTCCGTGCCGCCCGTCATGGCGCCCGCGTGGAAGACGCCACGGCTCGGGAAGGACGCCGCCAAGTTCACCTCCGAGGACTTCGACCCGCGGAATCCCAAGAACAGCAAGGAAGCCCGCGACGGGCTGATCGCGGCGTGGCCCGTCGGGGACCGCTACTTCGTCGGCCGCGGCACGGGCGTCGAGATCTACCAGCTCGCCACCGGGCAGCGCATCGGCACCGTCGCGGCGCCGAAGCCCGGCCTCCAGCCGTGCGGCATGACCCCGGGTCTCAACAAGGACGGCATCGGCGCCGTCGCCTGGTGGGAGGAGACCACCGACTACGTGTTCGGCGCGTGCCGCTACCTATCCGTCGTGGATGCCCGCAACGGCGGCAAAGTCCTGTCCACGTCGGGCTTCGCGAGCGCGAAGAAGGACGGCAGCCCGCTCTCCGTGTACAACACCCAGCTCGGCTTCGTCGGGGACGACCTCGTTGCCGCGACGACCCTCACCAGCGTGGTCGCCTTCCGGGTGTCCGACGGCGGCGAGGCCTGGACCTGGCGCAACCGGACCACCCCCGAGACGCTGGTCTCGATCAAGAGCATGGCGACGTCGCCGGACACCATCGCCGTCCTCGCCGACGCCAGCCCCACCCCGATGCGGCAGGAGCACGAGCTGGTCACCCTCGACCGGAACGGGCGGCAGATCGGTGCCGCACCCACCCCGCTCCAGGTCACCGATCCGACCGACGACGCGGAACTGCTCTCCATGGACCCGCTGACGGTCATCACCAAGCCGGAGAGCGGCTTCTCCCGGGTCCCGGCGCTGATCCACGTCTTCGACCGCGCGGGTGCGCCGAAGAACACCCCGTTCCCGCTCAAGGCCGACCAAGGCCCCATCGACGTCAACGCCGACTTGGGCCAGGACTCGCACAAGTGGTTCAACCTGCGGGTGACCCGCACCACGCTGTACGCGACGACCACGTTCACCATGTCCGACGGCGGTGGCATCGACGGAGTAGTGGCGTTCGACATGAACACCGGCGCACTCCGCTGGAGCCGGCCGGGCGCCGACTCCGAGCGGCCCCACCTGGCCCTCGCGGACGACGACCGTCTGCTGGTGGTGAACACGTCGTCGCGGACCTTCCTCGTCGACACCTACGCGGCCGCCGACGGGCAGGTGACCCCGGTCAGCAAGGTCGAGTTGAAGGACCCGTCGCAGAGCTTGCCCTCGGCCATGCACCTCGACTTCGCGGACAACCGCCTGCTCGTCTCCGCGCTGCGCAGCCACACCTTCGGCACCGAGGCATTCGCCGCGGCCGGCTGACCGGGGCCGCGGCCAGACGCCGATGCGCGCCAGGATCTCCGGCCCGGTCCTGGCGCGCACCTCGTCCACCGCGACGTCCGGCGCGAGTTCGACGTCGAAAGACCCAAGCCGGACCGAGGCCTCGGCACGCGTGCACAACCTCCGCCGCCAAGTCGTCCGCCGGACAGCACCATCCGATCAGGACCGCGGCGCCGCACTCACAGCCGCAGCCCCGGCTGCTCCCTCCCGGCGCAGGTCCTCCGGCATCGCCCCAAGCTGAGCCTTCAACGCCCCCTCGTCACCGGGAAGTTGCGTCACCCCGGCCGCGTGAACAGCACCGCCGCCCACCACCGCGAATCGAACCCCCGGAGCCTGCGCCGCAGCCGCATCCACCGCCCCCGCAACATGCTCCCCAGCACCCACCACCAGCCGGCACTTCCGCCCCACCAGGCTGTTCACATACGGCACAGCCTCATCCACCGACCCCACCACCACCGGCAACCGCTGCACGTTGACCCCACCAGCCGCCGCAGCCTCCTGCATCTGATCCCAGAGCTGAGCCGCGCCCGCCTCGTCCTGCGCTTGGACGAGAAGACAGGCCACCGGACTCAAGAAGCATTCCGCGCCTCCGGCAAATTAGCTCCTGCATCACCCCTACCCCTCGACAGAACGTGGGAGAAAATCAGAAAAACGATCAGGGCTCTCCACGAGACGATGGTCAAAATTCATTCAAGAGAGCAACCAAAACGGACAGCCGTCAGCAGGTGTTGTCGTCGAGGTCGCGAAACGAACACGCGTGGTACACAGGCGGCGTTGCACCAAGGCCCGTGCGGACACGGCAGATGCCGACGGCCGGCTCAGCCGCGAGGGAGCCGATAGGTGGATGGATGCATGCCCGCCCGGTCAGCGGAAGTGCAGGTGTCGACGATCTTCGGGCTGCCGCCCTTCGCCGCGTCCTCCATCAGGACGACGACGCAGCGCGCTCCATGGGCCAAGTCACCCAACCCCACCGCGGACTCCTCATCGCCGGGCAACGTACCGGAGCGGTGGTCAAGCCCAGTTCTTGAACGGATGGCTCGGCGCCAGACCAAGGTCAGTCGCACGCGTCGGCGCGGTATTGGGCGATTGCCCCGGCGGAAGGTCGACCGTGGCCGTGGCCTTGGACAGCTTCGCCGTGGGCGGGCCGAGTCCGGAGGAACTGACCGAGGCAAGCCGGAGCATCGCGTCGTCCACGACCCTGCCGGGCGTCGGGTGCGCCGGCATGTGCCTGGCAATGAAGTCGCGCGTTGCCTGGCCGATTCGGGCGGCGGCATCGATGCCTCCGTCCGTTTCCACCCCGTGGCCGCCTCCGGTCGAGAGCAGCGCGATGCTTGCTCCGGCTGCTCTGGCGTTTCTCACGAATTCCTCGATGGAACCCGGCGGACAGCGGTTGTCGTCGGTCGCCGCGGTGGTGAGAGTCGGGACCATGAGCTTGTGGGCGTTCGGTGCCGGCCACTCCCCGGACAGGTCACGGCCTACCAGGAACGTCTGGTTGAAACCGAGCCGGATCGATGGCCAGGTGTCCGGGTCGTTCACCAACGTGTGGACGTCGACCGGCGGCACCTTCCCGACGACGAACCGCCACACCCCGGGCTGGTGAATGCCCGCCGAGAGGGCCAGAAGCCCGCCCCACGACGTGCCCTGGATGCCGAGGCGCTGCGGATCGATCACCTTGCGGGCCGAGAGATGGTCGCGCACCGCGGCGATGTCGTCCAGCTGGCCCATGAGGGGATCCTGGAAGCGCTTCTCGATCCAGTCGAGTCCCTGCCCGGTGGATCCCGAGTAGTTCAGGCGCACGACGGCGTATCCGTCCTCGTTCAACGCCCGTTCCTCCGGGTTGAACACGTCGGTGTCGTGCCAGAACGGCCCTCCGTGGATCAGGAATACCGTCGGCCATCCGCCTTCCGGCCGCTGCCCCCGCGGAACGCTCACCGAGTACGGGACGGATCGCGGCCCGGGCGGGGTCACCCCGTAGTCGCGGTCCGACGCGCCGGGGATCACTTCCGGCTGCGGCCACCGCGGATCGGCGCCGAGCGCGTTGCTGCCGGGGTCGAATGCCAGGTAACCCCGCCGGTGGCGCGGGCCACTGACGGCGACGAGCATCCGTCCGTCCGGCAAGGGGCACGCGTCGGTGGCCAGGTTGCCGGTACCGGGCAGCTTGGCCTCCTCCACCCCCAAGCCTTCGGGCATCCGCAGCGGTTGCGTGGTGCGATCGAGGAGGTCGTGGACGTACAGGGCCGTTCGGCCCCGCCGATGCGCCGTGATCAGCAACTTGTGCGGCGGTGCCGAACGACCGGCCGGATCCGGGACAGAAGGCACCCAGCTCCCCAGCAGGTCGGCCTCCTGCAGGGACGGGTGGTCGATCCGCCGGGACTGCCCGGTCGCCATGTCCACGACCGTCAGCCCGAGGTGGCCGTGCGGCGAACGGTCCTGGTAGAGCAGGCGCTGGTCCCCGGCCAAGGGGGAGAACTGGGCCCGGCGGAAGTACGCCCACCGGGCCTCGGGAAGCTCGGTGGTCTCTCCGGTCGCCAAGTCACGTACGTGCATGCGCTTCAGGTAGGGATCGTCTTTCGTCGCGAACGCGACGGCGGCGCGCGTACCGTCCGCGGAAAGGGCTTGGACCATCGACGGCCCGGCCGGGTAGACGCCGACCGGCGTCGCCCGAAGCTGCGCGTCGATCCGGTAGAGGCGGGTGAAATCACCGACGGCGACTCCGGCGACGGTCACCTCTCCGGTGGTCTGGAAGCCGCCGACGCCCAACCCGACGGGCATATCCGGCACCACCTCCGGAACAGCGCCCTCGTCCAGGGACTGGCGTACCCAGCGCCCCCGCTCGGCGCCGTCGGCCTGGAACCACCACACCGCTCGGCCGTCGGGCTCCACCTCGTAGTGGACCACCTCTGCCCCGTCCGGCGTCAGCCGGCGCAACTCGCCGTCCGGAGAACCGGGTTCGCGGACGAAAAGACCCGTGCCGCCGGCCAGGGAAACGCGAACCACGACCGGCGTCCCCGCGCGTGCGGCCTTGGCTTGCAGCACGGTCACGACGGCATCCCGGACGGAGACCCCTGGCGACGCCGCTTCAACGGTCCCTCCCGCCTTCGCTTCCGATCGAACACCCCGGAGCCGGAAAGGGTCGGCCCGACGCACGTCCTCGTGACGAAGACGGCGGGGAAGGACTGACCCGGCCACGGTCACCGACCGAAACCGCCACCTTACCCCTGGCAGCAGGCGCGAGCGGGGGGCCGACCGGGCTGCCTACGCCGCGCGCCAGGCCTCCGTGACGCACCCCTCCTCGAAGTACCACCACCCCGCGTCCTGCCCGCGGACAGGCATCGCCTTGACCGACCGCAGGTCCGCGTCGGCCGGGACGTCGAATGCGACCAGCGGGAACTCCTCGCTGAACGCCTCGCCGCCCAGGCCGAACTCGGCCATCCGCTCGTGCACCGCCGCGGCACTCCGCCCGAGCGGGCCGTCCGGGACGGGCAGCACGCGGATCGTGCAGCCGCCCGACGGCGCGACCTGTCCGACCGCCCAGTGCACCCCGTCGGCATCCGTCGTGAACCGCACGATGTCGCCGCGAGCGACCCCGTCCTGCAGGAACGGCACGTTCTCGATCCGTGCCGTATCCGCGCCCACCGGAACCGCCCACAACCCCTCGCGGTCGTGCGGCAGCCAACCTTCCCGCGGCACGAACCGGAACCACACCTTGATCCGCCGCACTTCGGCCGCGACGGACGCACCCGCACCGGGGACACTCATGGCCGTCATGATCGCGCGGCCGGCACCGGGAGCGTGTGCCGGCCTGCGAGGGCCCCCGGCCCCCTCACACCCTGACGGGTACCAATACCTCCGTCCCCGTCTTGTCGCGGACCTCCTCCACCGTGACGTACGGCGCGAGTTCGACCAGGCGCAGGCCGTCCGGGGTGATGTCCAGCACCGCCAGGTCGGTGATGATCCGGTGCACGCAGGCCCGTCCGGTCAGCGGAAGGGTGCAGGTGTCGACGATTTTCGGGCTGCCGTCCTTGGCCGTGTGTTCCATCAGGACGACGACGCGGCGGGCGCCGTGGACCAAGTCCATGGCGCCGCCCATGCCTTTGACCATCTTTCCGGGGATCATCCAGTTCGCGAGGTCACCGGAAGCGGACACCTGCATGGCACCGAGGATGGCCATGTCGATGTGGCCGCCGCGGATCATGCCGAAGGACAACGCCGAGTCGAAGCAACTGGCGCCCGGCAGAAGGGTGACGGTTTCCTTGCCCGCGTTGATCAGGTCCGGGTCCACGTCGTAGACGTGCGGGTACGGGCCCACGCCGAGCAGGCCGTTCTCCGACTGCAGGACCACCTCGACGCCGGGCGGGACGTGGTTGGGGACCAGGGTCGGCAGGCCGATGCCGAGGTTGACGTAGGCGCCGTCGGTGAGTTCGGCGGCGGCGCGCGCCGCCATGAGTTCGCGTGTCCAGGCCATCAGCGTCCCGCCTCCACTCGGATCGTGCGCTTCTCGATGTGCTTGTCGGCGGCCTGTTCCCACGTCAGCGGCACCACGCGCTGCACGAACACGCCCGGCAGGTGGATCTCGTCGGGGTCCAGCTCGCCCGGCCGGACGATCTCCTCGACTTCGGCGATCGTGACGCGACCTGCCATCGCCGCGAGCGGGTTGAAGTTGCGTGCGGAGCGGTCGAAGACGAGGTTGCCGTGCCGGTCGCCGCGGGCGGCGCGCACCAGCGCGTAGTCGGTGGTGATGCCGCGTTCGAGGAGGTACTCGGTGCCGTCGAAGTCGCGGACTTCCTTGGCCGGGGAGGCGACCGCGACGCCGCCGTCGGCGTCGTACCGCCACGGCAGTCCGCCCTCGGCGACCTGGGTGCCGACGCCCGCCGGGGTGTAGAACGCGGGGATGCCGCAGCCGCCCGCGCGCAGCCGTTCGGCGAGGGTGCCCTGCGGGACGAGTTCGAGTTCGATCTCGCCGGCCAGGTACTGCCGCGCCAGTTCCTTGTTCTCGCCGACGTACGAGCCCGTGGCGCGTGCGATGCGGCCCGCGCCGAGCAGCATGCCGAGGCCGAGGCCGTCGACGCCGCAGTTGTTGGAGACGATCGCGAGGCCGCCCGCGCCTTGTTCGTAGAGTGCGGCCAGCAGCACGGTCGGGATCCCGCAGAGCCCGAAGCCGCCTACCGCGAGCGTCGCGCCCTCGGGTATGTCCGCGACGGCATCTGCCGCCAATTCGACCACCTTGTCCATGGGGGTGGGGTCCTTTGCTGGGGGACGTGTGCTGGGCGGGACCGCGCCGCCTCGGGAAGTCCGGGGGCGGGGCAGCACGGCACCGGTCATGCGGTGGTGCAGCAGTGCGGGTGGTGCAGCAGTGCGGTGGTGCTGTCCTGCAGCGGTGCTGTGGCGCGGTGGTGCTGTCGTGCCGTGGTGCGCGGCGGCCGGGGCGGGGGGCGCCCCGGCCGGCCGGGTCGGCCGGGTCAGCCGGGTCAGCCGACGGCGGGCCTGATCCGCCCGGTCACCGCGCCGAAGCCGACCCGGGTGCCGTCCGGGCCGGGCGCGGTGGCCGTGATCACGACCTCGTCGCCGTCCTCCAGGAACCCGCGGGTGGTGCCGTCCGGCAGCTTGAGCGGGTCCTGTCCGTTCCAGGTGATCTCGATGAACGCGCCGCGCCGGTCGCGATCGGGGCCGCTGACCGTGCCGGACGCGTAGAGGTCGCCGGTGCGCAGCGCCGCGCCGTTGACCGTCATGTGGGCGAGCTGCTGCGCGGCCGTCCAGTACATGCCCTTGAACGGCGGCCGGGAGACCTCGTGCCCGTTGAGTGCGACCGCCATGTCCAGGTCGAGCCCGGCCGGTGCGGCGGCCGTGTCGTCGAGGTAGGGCAGCAGCGGCACGTCGCGGGCGGGCGGCGCCGTCCAGGCGTGTTCGAGGGCGTCGAGCGGGACGATCCACGGGGAGACCGACGTCGCGAACGACTTGCCGAGGAACGGGCCGAGCGGCACGTACTCCCAGGCCTGGATGTCGCGCGCCGACCAGTCGTTCACCAGGCACACGCCGAACACGTGCGTGCGGAAGTCGGCCAGCGCGACGGGCTCGCCGAGCTTGGACGGGGTGCCGACGACGAACCCGACCTCGGCTTCGATGTCCAGGCGCTGCGACGGCCCGAACGTCGGCGCGGCGTCCGCGGGGGCCTTGCGCTGCCCGGACGGGCGGACGACGTCGGTGCCGGACACCACGACCGTGCCGGAGCGGCCGTGGTAGCCGATCGGCAGGTGCTTCCAGTTCGGGGTGAGCGGTTCGGAGTCGGGGCGGAAGATCCGGCCGAGGTTGGTCGCGTGGTCTTCCGACGCGTAGAAGTCGACGTAGTCGGCGACCTCGAACGGCAGGTGCAGGCGCGCGTCCTGAAGCGGTGTCAGGTTCGGCAGCACGTCGTGCCGGTAGCCGGGGTCGGTGAGCCAGGCGGTGATCTCCGCGCGCACGGTCGTCCACACCGGGCGGCCGGCGGCCATCAGCGGGTTGAGCGTGGCCGCGGACAGCAGGGCGGCGTGGTCCGATCCGGTGGCCTGGGCGACGGCGCCCGCGTCGAGGACCGCGTTCCCGACGGCGACGCCGATGCGCGGCGACGGGTCCTCGGTCGTGGTGAAGACGCCGTACGGGAGATTGTGGATGCCGAAGGGCGAATCGGCGGCGACCGTACCGGCCGGCAGCCAAGTGGACGTCACGGGTGCTCCAGGGATTCCGGGGACGGGCGGGCAGCGGATTCCGGCTTGTCTACGCGCGGCGACCGTAGCGCGGTTGCCCCCGGTGGGGCGACAAACCCCAGGTCGACGAGGTCGGCGAGGGGGTCCTCGATGCTGCACGAGCCGAACGCGGTGAACCGGGTGCGGGCGGCGGCGAGCGCCGCGGGCGTCTGCTCGCGCAGCAGCGCGACGAGTTCGGTGTCCTCGCTGCGGAGCAGTCCTTCGGCGATCTCGGGGCCTTCGTCGTTCTCCATGCCGGCCGCGGCGACCAGCACGTTGAGGAACCCGTGGTGCACGAATCCGGTGTCCGGGTCGGTGTGCCGGAGCGCGTTGTGCAGGCCGGCGGTGAGCTTGAACGGCAGGCGGCGGTCGACGCATCCGGCGAGGAACGCGGCGAGCGCGGCCGCGCTCGGGAAGGCTCCGGCGGTGGTGCCGCCGGTGCGGAACTTCGCCCGGTGCCGGGTTCCGGCGAGGGCGCCCAGCGCCGCGTCCAAGTCGGCGTCCGCGGGGATCTCGACGGCGCCGGCCACGTCTTCGGGCACGTGCTCGTGGTACGCGGCGACGATCGCCTCCGGCGTGCCGCCCGCGGTCTCCACGCCGTCGAGCACCAGGCCGGGCGTGCCGATGACCGCGGCCACGGCCGGTCCGACGCCCTCGGCACCGCCCGGGACCACGACGGCGACCCGCAGGGGGCGTTGCGGGTCGGCGAGCGCGACCAGGCCGGGGAGCTTGGCGGCGGAGACCAGGAACGGGCCGACCAGGTCCGCGTACCAGGCCTCGCGGTGCCGGTGGTGGGCTTCGACGGCCTCCGCGAGCGGGAGGTTGCCGGGCGGGAAGATCGCGGCGTCGTCGACGAGGCCGTGGAACAGCGCGGGGATGGTGCCGGGCGCGGCGGCGAGCGGGTCCGTGGTCACGCGGCGGGCCCCCGTCCCGACCAGGTCCACGCGTAGGCGGGGTCTTCCGCGGCGAGGCCGCCTTCGCCGAGTTCCAGGGGGCGGAACGTATCCACCATGACCGCGAGTTCGTCGAAGAAGTGGACGCCGATGCTGCGCTCGTACGCGCCCGGCTGCGGGCCGTGGGCGTGGCCGCCGGGGTGCAGGGAGATCGAGCCTTGGCCGATTCCGGAGCCCTTGCGGGCTTCGTAGTTGCCGCCGCAGTAGAACATGACTTCGTCCGAGTCCACGTTCGAGTGGTAGTACGGCACCGGGATCGACAGCGGGTGATAGTCCACCTTGCGCGGCACGAAGTTGCAGATCACGAAGTTGTCGCCCTCGAACACCTGGTGCACGGGCGGCGGCTGGTGCACGCGTCCGGTGATCGGTTCGAAGTCGGCGACGTTGAAGGCGTAGGGGTAGAGGCAGCCGTCCCACCCGACGACGTCGAACGGGTGATGCGGGTACGTGTACCGCGTGCCGACCGGGGCGCCGTGCGCGCCGCGGTGCTTGACCAGCACGTCCACGTCCTCGCCTTCGGCGACGAAGGGCTCGTCGGGGCCGCGGAGGTCGCGTTCGCAGTAGGGCGCGTGTTCGAGGAACTGGCCGTACTTGGACAGGTAGCGCTTGGCCGGGCTGATGTGGCCGTTCGCCTCGATGCAGTACGCGCGCAGCGGCTCCTCGCCGGTCGGCACCCAGCGGTGCGTGGTGGCGCGGGGGAGCAGCACGTAGTCGCCTTGGCCGACGGTGAGCACCCCGAAGACGGTCTCGACGACGGCGTTGCCGGACTCGACGTACACGCATTCGTCGCCGAGCGCGTTGCGGTAGAGCGGGCTCGCGGCGGTCGCGACGACATAGGAGATCCGGACGTCGGCGTTGCCCAGGACCAGGCGGCGGCCGGTGACGGCGTCCGCCCCGTCCTGCCCCGCGAACAGCGTGTGCAGCTTGAGGTGCCGCGGCTTGAGCGGGTGGTTGGGCGTGGTGGCCTGGTCGGGCAGGTCCCAGGCCGCGGCGTCGACGATCGCCGACGGGATGTGGCGGTGGTAGAGGAGCGAGGAGTCGGAGAAGAAGCCTTCCTCGCCCATCAGCTCCTCGTAGTAAAGGCCGCCGTCGGGGGTGCGGTGCTGGGTGTGCCGTTTGTGCGGCACCGACCCGAGCCGCCGGTAGTAGGCCATGACTTCACACCCTCGATTCGTGCGCGGCGGTGCTGCGGTGCGCTCTTGCCGGGGCGGTGCCCAGGCAGTGGAGCGATATGCGTGCTTGCGTGCCGGGTTGCGGAACGCCTGCCTGTGCCCGTTCCCGGGTGGCGGGAGATCCAACCGGGAAACTCTGTAAAACCTTTTACTAATTCGGAGCGTAGCACCGGGGGTGGTTGCCGACCAGCCCCGTGCGCCCGCTTGACGCGACGGCAACGCCGGGCGATTCTGGGTGTATGACATTTGTAAGACAGCATGGAGGTGAGCAATGAGTGCCGCGGCGGCGTCCCGGAAGAAGGCCGAGAAACCGGCGGCCGCGGCGCACGCCCGGCTGCCGCACGGGGGCGAACCGGGCCCGAGCAAGCTGGCCCAGGTCCGGCTCCGGCCCGACGAACTCGACGCGCTGCACGAAGTCATGCGCGTGCTCGATCTCAGCTCGACCTCGGAAGCGCTGCGTGAGGGGCTTCGGCTGCTCTCCCGCGAGGCCGCCGAAGTCGGTGCGGCCCGGGAACTGCGCACGTTCTACGGCGGACAGCCCGCACCCCTGCCCGCGGGGACGGCCGACGTCACCGAGGACGAGCTCGCGGAAGCGGACCGCATGCAGTGGTGACGCCAGGTGCCGCCTTGCGCGGCGAAGTGTGGGTCTGCGCGCTGCCCCAACCCGTGGGCCCACACCCCGTCGTCATTCTGACCGTGAACCGGATCGCCGAGCCGCTGTCCGCCGTGACCGTCGCGGTGGTCACGGGAACGGCCGGGCCGGCAGTCACGCACATCCCTCTCGGGGCCGGGTCCGGGCTGACCAAGTACGCCGAGTCGTACGTCAACTGCACGGACCTCCACACCGTGGCCAAACCGAGGCTCGGGCGGCGGCTCGGCTTGCTGGCACCGGCCGAACTACGGCAGGTCGAGAACTCGGTGCGCTTGATCCTCGGTCTCCAGCACTGATCCGCAGGAAGCGCGCCGGCCTTCCGCGTCGGCGCGCCCGTGGGTCGCGGACCGGGCGCGTACCCTGACCGGGTGCCCGACCCCGTCGCTCCCCCTGCCGGACCTGCTTCCGGCTCTGCTTCCGGCCCTGCCGAGTCCGTCGCGTCCGCTGTGCCCGATCGCGGCCCCGACGGGCCGGATGCGGCCGCGGGCGTGGACTTCCTGTCCTTCGTCGACTTCGCGGTGCGCCGCGCGGCGGAGCTGCAGCCCGGGCAGGACGGCGCCGCGCAGCGGCTGATCCTGCTGCTGAACCGGGTGGCGAGCGTGGTGACGTACGACCTCGAATCCGCCGTCCACCGGCCGCACGGGTGGACGTGGTCGGGCTTCCGGCTGCTCAACGTGCTGTACCTGGCGGGGCCGACCGAGGGAAAGCGGATCGCCGCGATGTCCGGCATGAGCCGTGCCGCGGTGTCCAGCCTCGCCAACACGTTGGAGAAGCAGGGGCTCGTCACCCGCGAACAGGCGGCGCACGACGGACGCGCGGTCACCCTGCGGCTCACCGCCTCCGGCGAGGCGGCGATGTCGGCGGCCTATCGCGAGCACAACGCCCGCGAACGCCGGTGGGCCGACGGCCTCACCGAGGCCGAGTGCGAGACCCTCACCGCCCTCCTCGGCAAGCTGGCGGCACACGCGACGAGCGACTGGGTCCGGCGGCGGGACTGACCGCGGGACGGCCGGTTTCCCCGGGCCGAAAAAATCTCCGAGAAAACTTCCCCGGCCATGTCGAGAACGCGCGGCGTGCTCCGTCCCCGGGCTGAACGCGGCCACACTGGGTCGCACCAGCACCGAGGAGAACCACCATGGCCAAGTACCTGCTGCTGAAGCACTACCGCGGCGCTCCGGACCCGGTCAACAACGTGCCGATGGACCAGTGGACGCCGGAGGAGGTCACCGCGCATATCCAGTACATGAACGACTTCGCGGCCCGGCTCGAAGCCACCGGCGAGTTCGTCGACGCCCAGGCGCTCGCCCCCGAAGGCACGTGGGTCAGCTACGACGGCGAGGGCCGTCCGCCCGCCACCGACGGCCCCTTCGCCGAGACCAAGGACCTGGTCGCGGGCTGGATGGTCATCGACGTCGACAGCTACGAACGCGCCGTCGAACTGGCCGGCGAGCTGTCCGCGGCACCCGGCGCGGGCGGCAAGCCGATCCACGAGTGGCTCGAACTGCGGCCGTTCCTCACCGAGGCCCCCACGGTCACCGAGTGACCGTGCCGATGGACGAGGCACTGATCCGGCGCCTCACGCCGAACGTGCTCGGCATCCTCGTCCGCCGCGGAGCAGACTTCGCGGCGGCCGAGGACGCCGTCCAGGAAGCGCTGATCGAGGCGATACGGAGCTGGCCGGCGGACCCGCCTCGGGACCCCAAGGGCTGGCTGGTCACCGTCGCCTGGCGCAAGTTCCTCGACGCGGCCCGGGCCGACGCCGCCCGGCGGCGCCGCGAGGACCTCGTCGACGAGGAACCGGCGCCGGGGCCCGCGCGCGAGGCGGACGACACGCTCCGGCTGTACTTCCTGTGCGCGCACCCGACACTGACCCCGGCGTCCGCGGTGGCCCTGACGCTGCGTGCCGTCGGGGGTCTGACGACGCGGCAGATCGCCCAGGCGTATTTGGTGCCCGAGGCGACGATGGCGCAGCGGATCAGCCGGGCGAAGCGCACGGTGTCGGGTGCGCGACTCGACCAGCCGGGCGACGTCGCCACCGTGCTGCGGGTGCTCTACCTGGTCTTCAACGAGGGCTACTCCGGGGACGTCGACCTCGCCGCCGAAGCCATCCGGCTCACCCGGCAGCTCGCGGCGGGCATCGACCACCCGGAAGTCGCGGGACTGCTCGCCCTGATGCTGCTCCACCATGCCCGGCGCGCGGCCCGCACGGCGCCGGACGGCAGCCTGGTCCCGCTCGCCGAACAGGACCGGAGCCGCTGGGACACGGCAGCGATCGCCGAGGGAGTGGTGGTGCTCCAGGCCGCGCTCTCCCGCGACCGTCTCGGCGAGTTCCAGGCGCAGGCCGCAATCGCGGCACTGCACGCCGACGCGCCGAGAACGGAGGAGACCGACTGGGTCCAGATCGTCGAGTGGTACGACGAACTCGCCGCGCTGACCGACAACCCGGTGGTCCGCCTCAACCGCGCGGTAGCGGTGGGCGAGGCCGACGGCCCACGCGCGGGCCTGGCGGAGCTGGCCACCGTGGACGCCACGCTCCCCCGCTACACGGCGGCGTCGGCCTACCTCCACGAACGCGCCGGCGACGCCGACACCGCGGCGCGCCTGTACGCGGAAGCCGCCCTCCACGCCCCGAACCTGGCGGAACGGAACCACCTGACGCGGGAGGCGGCCCGGTTGAATACGCGGGGACGGGGCTGAGGAACGGGGCGACGGGGCGGCGTCGCGCTCGGTGTCCTGCGGAGACGGACGGGTCGCCGACGCGGGCTTCGGGTCGCCGGGTGCGGCCGGGGGCGGATCCGCGCTGCGGACAGGACGGCGACGCCCTCGGCGGGCGCCGGACGCAGCTCCATCGCAGGCGGGCGGGTCGGCAGCGCGCGGGCTGGTTGAGCCCGTCTCGCGCACCCGCTCCGCACAGCCCACCCTGACCGCGCCTGCGCCGGCACGTGAACCGCCAGGGTCCCGGTCCGCTCCGGCGCGCGCCCTCCGGGTGCCCGAACTCGCGCTCCCCCGCTGCCCGGTCCCCGCCGCCCCGGGACACCCCGACCGCACGCCGCCACGCCCTGTCGCTCGGCGAACAAACCGATCCCCCACTCCCGCCTGCGCACCCCCGAACCCGACCTGACTCGCGCCCCGGCGACGCCGCGCGGTGCCGCACCCTCGTCGCCCGAAGCCGCGCAACCCCACAGCGCAGCCTGGGCCGACGCAGCGGCCACCCCCGCACGCGGCCGACGCAACACCACGCCGTCCCTCCCTCCCACTCGGCCACCGCGAGCCTCTGCCCGCGTCCTCCCTTCCCCACCCGTTCACTCGATCGAGGCAGCGCTTCGCGACTCTTCGCGGTCGAGTGCTTACTATCAGTGCCATGGCGGCGACTCTGCCCGGTCCGGGCAGCCCTCGGCCGCGCTCTCGTCGGGGCGGAATCCCCGGAGGTGGCGCCGCGGTGGGGCGCGCGCGAGCGCAGTCGGAAGCCGCAGCGCCCGAGCTGTCCCCTCGCCGGGGCACGGCGCGTCGGAGCGACGCCGGCGCCTCCGCGTCGAAGCGTGCCCGGCGCGGCCTCCCCCGCCTCCTCGTCGCCGTCGCACTGGCCGCCTTCGCCCTGCTCACGCTGGCGCACGGTCTGGCGTGCGCGCCGCACGGGGCCTCCGGCGGGTCGGATCACACGAGCGTCCTCGCCAACCCGGCCTCCGCCGCCCTGCCGATCGCACCGCATGCCGCACCGCGCGGTACGGCGCACGTCGATCCGCGGCCCGCCCCGGCCCGGCACGGCGGCTTCTTCGCCGACGCCCCGTTGCCCGACGCCGCCGTCCCCCGCGACGCGCTCGCGCCCGACGTCTTCCCGCCCGGCCGGGCCGTCCCGGACACCGGCGCCGACGGCCCCTGGTCGGTCACCGCCGCGGCCGACCACACCCGCACCCCGGACGACGGCACCCGCGTCGGCGACCTCGGCACCGACCGCACCACCGACTCCGACGCCGACCGGGCCCTCAACCCCCGTACCGCCGACCGCGCCCAGGCCCGCACGGGATCGCCGTACGTTCCCCCCACCAACACGATCCGCGTCGCCGCCGCGGTCGCCGGGGTGGCCGCGCACAGCGCCGCCCCGGCGCACCTGGCCGACACCCCGGCCGCCGCGACGCCCGACGGCCCGGCCGAGGGCACCGGCGAGCCCACCGAACTCCCCTGCGACACCCCGGCCGGCTGCGCCCGCCAAGCCGTGCCGAACACCGCCGCTCCGCCGCTCGGCGGTGCGTCGCCGCTCCTGCCGCCGCCCGTCGCCGCCGACCCGTCCGGCGATCCGGGGCCGCTCGCCCCGCTGGCCCGGCAGCGTTGTGTGAAGCGGGCGTTGCCCGGGCACCGCCCCGTCCTCGACCTCGTCTGCGTGAGCCGGACCTGACCGGCGGCGCCGTCACGCGCCGCCGACCCGTCCCGCTGCGTTCACGCTCACCGTCCAGAGGACCCCATGCACCGCACCACCCTGTCTTCCGCCCTGCCCGCGACGACCGTGCCCACGACAGCCCCGCCGGCCTCCGCCCCCACCGCGGACGACGCACCGGAACAGCCCGGCCGCCTCCCCGCCCCCGTCCGCACCCCCGCCGGCCTGGTCGGCAACACCCCGGTGCTGTGTATCGGCGCACCGCTCACCCCGCCGGGTCGGTCGTTCTGGGCCAAGCTCGAAGGCGCCAACCCCGGGGGCATCAAGGACCGCGCCGCACTGCACATGGTCGCCCGCGCCCGGGCGCGCGGCGTGCTGGCGTCGGGCGCCCGGATCGTCGAGTCGACGTCCGGCACGCTCGGCCTCGGGCTGGCGCTCGCCGGGCTGACGCACGGGCACCCGGTCACGCTGGTCACCGATCCGGGCATGGAGCCGCCGCTGCTGGGCCAGTTGCGGGCGTACGGGGCGGACGTCCAGGTCGTCGACCGCCCGCACGACCACGGCGGCTGGCAGCGGGCCCGCTGCGAGCGCGTCGCCGAACTGCTCGCCGCCGAACCGGGCGCGTGGTGCCCCGACCAGTACGGCAACCCGGACAGCGTCGACGCCTACACCGCCCTCGGCCTCGAACTCGCCGCACAGCTCGGCCGAGTGGACGTGCTGGTCGCCGCGGTCGGCACCGGCGGCCACTCGGCCGGCACCGCACGCACGCTGCGGTCGCTCAGCCCGGGGCTGCGGCTGGTGGGCGTCGACTCGGTCCGTTCGACGATCTTCGGCCAGCCCGCCGGGCCACGGCTGATGCGCGGTCTGGGCAGCAGCATCCATCCGGGCAACGTCGACCACGACGCGTTCGACGAGGTGCACTGGGTCGCACCCGCGGAAGCGGTGTGGGCGTGCCGGGCGTTGGCCCGGCACCACCGGGCGAGCGGCGGCTGGAGCGTCGGCGCCGTTGCCTTGGTCGCCGGGCGGCTCGCGGGCGAACTGCCGCCGCACACCCGGATCGCCGCGGTGTTCCCGGACGGCATGCACCGCTACTGCGGCACCGTCTTCGACGACGCCTGGTGCGCCGCCCGCGGCCTGACCGCGACAGCGCCGCCGGAACCCCCGCTCACCCTGCACGACCCGGGCACCGAGGTCGCCGAGCGCTGGACCCGCTGGACCCGCCGCCCCACCCCGGAGGCCGCGGCATGACCGCCCCGCGCACGCAGACCGACGCCAAACCCGCCCTCCCCCTCACCACCACCTGGCGCAGCTTCCCCGCCCCTCTCCGCTTCCTGACGGTCAACCAATTCACCATCAACGCGGGCTTCTACATGCTGATGCCGTACCTGGCCGCGCATCTCGCGGGCCCGCTCGGGCTGGCCGGCTGGGCGGTCGGCTTCGTGCTCGGGGTGCGCAACCTGAGCCAGCAGGGGCTGTTCCTGCTCGGCGGCGCGCTCGCCGACCGGTACGGCCGCAAGCCGATGATCGTCGCCGGCTGCCTCCTGCGCACCGCCGGGTTCGTGCTCCTCGCGGTGGCGACGTCGCTGCCCGCGCTGGTGGTCGCCTCCGCGGCCACCGGCTTCGCGGGGGCGCTGTTCAATCCCGCGGTGCGCGCGACGGTGGCGGATCAGGCGGGCGACCGCCGGGTGGAGGCGTTCTCCGTCTTCAACCTCTTCTACCAGGCGGGCATGTTCGCCGGGCCGCTCATCGGACTCGCCCTGCTGGCCTTCGATTTCCGTTGGGTCGCCGCCGGATCCGCGCTGCTGTTCGGGGTGCTGAGCGTGTGTCAGATCCTGCTGCTGCCGTGCGACGCGAAGCCCGCGGCCGGGCACGCCGGGGTCCTGGCCTCCTGGCGCGAGGTGTTCGCCAACCGCCGCTTCCTGGCCTTCTCCGCGGCGATGACCGGCACCTACGTGCTGTCCTTCCAGGTCTACCTGGCGCTCCCGCTCCAAGCCGAGCGGGCGTTCGGCGATGCCGGGGACACCGCCACGACCGCGCTGTTCGCGGTGTCCGCACTGACCGGCGTGCTGGCGCAAGGCCGGCTCACCGCATATGCCCGCGCCCGCTGGTCACCCGGCCGGGCGATCGCGCACGGCGCGGCGCTGATGGGCGCCGCGTTCGTCCCGCTGCTGCTGTCCGGCGGCCTGGCGGCGTTGCTCGCGACGACGGCGCTGCTGGCCGCGGGGTCGGCGCTCGCCTACCCGTTCGAGATGGACACCGTCGTGCGGCTGTCCGGCGACCGGCTCGTCGCCACCCACTACGGCCTCTACAACACCGTGTGCGGAATCGGCATCACCGTCGGCACGATCGGCACCGGCGCGCTGTGGGACGCGTCCGCGCGCGCCGGGCTGACCGCGCTGCCGTGGCTGCTGATGGCGGCGACGGGCCTCGGGTGCGCGGTGTGTGTGGCGGCGTTGGACCGGTCGGGGCGGCTCAGGCTCGCGCACTCCCCCGGATGATCGGTTTGGCCGGGGCCGGGTTGCGGCCGAGGACCACGTCCTCGGCCGCAACCTCGGTGAATCCGGCCCGCTCGAACGCGGCCACCGGGTCGCGGGTCAGCAGGCAGCCGCCGAACAGCCGCTTCCACACCGGCTCGATGCGCTGCTGCGTGCGCCGCGCCTTCGCCGACGGCGCGCCGACGTGCTCGATGAACAGCACCTTGCCACCCGGCTTCAGCACCCGCTTGGCCTCGGCCACGGCCTTGTCCAGGTCGGCGACGGAGCACAGCACGAGAGTGCACACGACGGTGTCGAACTGCCCGTCGGCGTACGGGATCCGCTCCGCCGGGGCGGGCATCAGCTCGACCGGCACCGGCGCGCGGTCGAGCCGGGTGCGCAGCACCTTGAGCATGGCCGGGTCGGGTTCGACGACGCTGAGCCGGTCGGCGTTGACGTAGTGCGGCAGGTTCCCGCCCGTCCCGGCGCCGATCTCCAGCACGTTGCCGGTCGCCTCGGCCAGCAGCGCGGCGCGCACTTTGGCGAACCCGGCCCGGTCGGTGACGTCGCAGAGGCGGCGGTAGAAGACGGCGAAGACGGGGTGGCTGCGCACGGGGCGCGCGGTGGTTGCGTCGGCCATGACCCCGAACGTACGCCCCCGCATGCCCTGCCGGGAGGCCCTTGTGCAAGCCCCCCGGCCCGGGACCCGGGCCCGCGTGCGCCGGGCACCCGGAACATTCCGCCGTTGCGCTTGGTTGAATGGTCAAGGACCTGCGGCGCGGGTCCGGTTTCGTGTGCTCGGGTGCCGTGGGAAGTGGGACGAAAGTGCTGGTTGAGGTCTACAGCGACATAGCGTGTCCGTGGTGCTACGTCGGGAAGCGCCGGTTCGAGAAGGCGCTGGCCGAGTTCGCCGGCGCGGACGCCATCGAGGTGGTCTACCGCCCGTACCAGCTCGACCCGACGACGCCGGAGCAGGCGGCGCCGCTGTCCGCGCATCTCGCGGCGAAGTTCGGCGCCGACGCGCTGCCCGCGATGCACGCGCGGCTGAACGAGGTCGGCATGGGCGAAGGCATCTCCTTCGACTTCGACAAGGCGCTGTCGGCGAACACGTTCACCGGGCACCGGCTGCTGTGGCACGCGCTCGACGCGTACGGCCGCGACACCCAGGCCGCGCTCAAGGACCGCCTGCTGAAGGCCTACTTCAGCGAGGGCGCGAACGTCGGCGACCACGCCCAGCTGGTGGATGCGGCCGTGGACGCGGGCATGGACCGCGACCGCACCGCGGCGTTCCTGGCGTCCGACGCGGGCGTCGAGGAGACCCGCCGGGAGATCGACGAGGCGCGGCAGATCGGCGTGACGGCCGTGCCGACGTTCGTGTTCGCGGGCAAGTGGGCGGTGCAGGGCGCACAGGAGACCGAGACGTTCGCGCGGGTCCTCGCCCAGGTCACCGAGCAGGTCGCGGCCGAGGCCCCCGCCGCCGACGAAGCGGCCAAGCCCGGCGAGGCAGGCGAGGCAGGCGACGACTGCGCGGACGGCGCCTGCGCGGTCTGATCCGCGGCGACAACCGGAGAACCGCGTCCCCGACGGCCCGTCCACCCGACACCGGGGTGGGCGGGCCGTCGAGGTGTGCCGCGCGGACGGTGCTCAGCCACCCTCCCCGCGGCCCCCGCGCCGGCGCCGGGGCGGCTCCCCTGAGCCCCGGATCCGGCGCGCGGCCTGACGGACGACCCGTCGTTCACAGCCGCTTCGCGTAGCCGATCCCCGCCGCGTCCCAGTACGCGGCCTGCGCGGCCAGCCGGCCGCGGAAGCCGTCCCAGTCCCGCGCGTCCCGCGGCGACCACGCGGTCTCGGCGACCCCGGCCAGGCGCGGGAACACCAGGTACTCGGCATCGGCCACCGAGGTCACCGTCTCGCCCCACAGCGCCGCTTCGACGCCGAGCACCGCGTCCTGGGGAACGCCGTCGAGGTGCGTCGCGGGCTCCCATTCGTACGACTGCCGCACGTCGACGGTGCCCGCCCACGTGAGCCCGAGCCGCTCGCCGCCCGCGTACGCCATGTCGAGGTAGGTGTGGTCGGCGGGCGCCAGGACGACCTTCGCCCCGCCCCGGGCCGCCGCGGCGACCCGGTCGGCGTCCTTGCCGGACTGGTTCCAGTACTCCAGCACCGCGCCGGGCACCGGTGCCGCGTCCGCGAGCTGATGCCACGCCATGACGCGTTTGCCGTGCCGCTCCACGACGGACTGAGCGCGGGCCATGAACCGCGCGTACGCGTCCTTCGGCAGGGTGTGGGCCTCGTCGCCGCCGATGTGCAGGTACGGACCGGGGGTGAGCGCCGCGATCTGCCCGACGACCTCGTCGACGAACGCGTACGTCTTCTCGCTGTCCACGCACAGCGCGCTGAACCCCACCTTGACGCCGGTGTACGGCGTGTATGTGCCCCCGTCGCAGCCGAGTTCGGGATACGCGACCAGGGCCGCGTTCGTGTGCCCCGGCATGTCGATCTCCGGAACGACGGTCACGAACCGCTCCGCCGCATAGGCGACGACCGCCCGGTAGTCGTCCTGCGTCCAGAACCCGCCCGGCCCGCCCCCGACTTGGGTCGCCGCACCGACACCGGTCAGGTTCGGGCGCCCGTCGATCGCGATGCGCCAGCCCTGGTCGTCGGTGAGGTGCAGGTGCAGGGTGTTGAACTTGTAGCGCGCCAGGTGGTCGACGAAGCGACGCGTTTCCGCGGGCGTGAAGTAGTGCCGCGCGAGGTCCAGCGAGAAGCCGCGGTACGCGTAGCGCGGCCGGTCGGCGACACTGCCGCCGGGCACCGTCCACCCGTCGGCCTGCGCGCCGGCCGCGGACTCGACCGCGGCGGGCAGCAGTTGGCGGAGCGTGGCGACACCGAAGAACAAGCCCGCCGGGCGCGCCGCACGGATGGCGACGCCTGCCGCGGTGACGTCGAGCCGGTAGCCCTCCTCGCCGTCGTGGTCGAGTGCGCCCGGCTCCAGCGCGAGGGTGATCCCGGCGGGCGCGTCGGAGGCCTCGACGGGCAGCGGGTAGCCGGTGGCGCGGCGCAGCAGTCCGGCCAGGAACTCGCCTACGCCGGCGGCCTCCGCGGATCCGGGTGCGGTGTGGATGCGGGTGCCGGGGGCGAGCACCCAGGCGGCCCCGGGCGCCGCCGCGGCCCGCACGGGCACCGGGACGAGCGCGGAATATCCGGCGGTGGAGGGCACGTTCGACTTCTCCTTGCCCGGCTCGGCGGGGGTGGACGGGGGCGCCCCCGGCTCGGACGACGAGCAGGCCACCGTTCCGGCCGCCGCGAGCAGGAGCACGGCGAGCAGGATGGAGGCGTGCAGCGACGGCATGCGCAAGGGACCTCCCCCGACGGGCACCCACAATTGGTCCAGACCACCCTAGGGGAAGGCGGGCCCGTGATCCACCGCACCAAGGCCCGGAAGTGGCCCGGAAGCGGCGAGGAAGCGGCCCGGAACTCGCCGGAACCGGCGGGGCACGACCCTGGGGAAACGCCGACCGGGCCGGGACCGCAGGGGCGTCCGCCCCGCGATCCCGGCCCGGTCCGGGCGCGTCGCTCCGTCTCGGTCAGATCGCCACGACGTGGACTTCCAGTGTCGTCCACGCCCCGACGTGCACACGGTCCCCGTCCCGGAGGACGACCGGCACGTTGGCGTCGATGGCTTCCTCACCGCCGTTGATCGTCGTCCCGTTGCGCGAACCCGGGTCGACGAGCGTCCAGCCGGTGCCGTCCTGGTTCATGAACACCACATGCAGGTGCGAGATCCCCGGGTCGGACGGCGGACCCGACAGGTCGATCTCCGGTCCCCCGGACGCCGTCTCGGTGGTGCGGCGCCGGCCGACCCGCACGCGCGTGCCGTCGAGCTGCACCGTCCACGGCTCGTGGTACGGCGGGAACCGCATGCCGCTCGCGTCCGGCCCGCCTTGCGCCACGACGCGCCGGAAGTACTCGTGGTCGGCGGTGATCGTCACGATCCACAGCGCGCCGGTGGTGGGCGGCGAAGGCGGCATGGGGACAAACGGGCCCGGCCCCGGATCGGGAGACGGGTAGTAGGGCCCAGGGTCGGTCGACGGCACAGGGTGCACAGGGACGTACGGGTCCGGCCCCGGCATCGGCATCGGATCCGGGGACGGGTAGTACGGCCCGGGATCGGTCGACGGCACAGGGTGCACAGGGACATAGGGGTCCGGCCCCGGCACCGGCATGACCGGAGGCGGGTAGACCGGCCCGGGATCGGTCGGCGGCTGCTCCTGGAACTGATGGCCGCATGCTTCGCAGAACAGCCAGCCGCCGGTGCGCGGCGTGTTGCACACCGGGCAGTGCTCGGTGAACGGCGGCACGGGCGGCGGCCCCATGCCGTCGTCCGTCCGGAGGCCGCACTCGTCGCAGTAGCCGTCGTCGGCGACCGAGTGGTGGCCGCGCGGGCAAATCGCCATGTCAGCGCCTCCTTCTTCCGTGACGACGACGCGCGGCACGGGGCCGCCGGTTCGGGCGTTTCGGGTCATCATGCCGGTTGGGTCCGACCGGCCCACCGGCGCGGTCCCGTACCCGGGCCCGCGCCGGCGCCCGGCTCACGTCTTGGGCCGCAGCCGGGACGTCTTGACGGAGTCGGTGTCCAGCCGCATCTCGTCCTCCACGGAGACCTTGCTGCGGTCCTTGAGCTTGATCGTGCCGGTCACCGGCTCCACCTCGACCAGGTTGCGGAGCAGCTTGGCGGTGTCCTCGTCCTGGGCTTCGGCGGCCAGCGCGTAGGCGCGGCCGAGCTTGGCGGTGGCCTCGTCGTCGTCGCCCTGGCGGCGGGCTTCGAGGCCGCCCTGGATGGCGGCGGCGAGTTCCGCGCGGCCGGTGTACATGGCCACTTCGCGGCTGATCTTGGTGGAGAGTTCCTCGTTGTCGGTCCACTCGCCGAACACGCCGATCCGGGTGAGTTCGGTCTCGGAGCCGTCGGGGCCGCGCGACACCAGGCTGACGAGCGCGACGCGCACCCGGTCGTTGAGGTCGGCGGGCCGGACTTCCAGGCAGATGTGGTAGTCGCGGCTCTCGGCGCCCCACGAACCGGTCGGGTAGTCGCCGATGTTCGTCCCCGCGTCGGCGCGGCGGTCGGTGAGGTCCTCGATGGTGGGCCGGACCTGCTTGACGAACCGGACCTTCGCGGTGCCGGGGGTGCGGACCCGCAGCGCGACGTCCGCGACGGCCTTGCCCATCGCGTTCTCGATCATCGCGGTGAAGTCCTCGACCAGCTTCGCCGGTTCGGCGACCAGGTCGAGCGAGCCGAGCAGCCCGGACGCGACCTTGCGCAGCTCGGACACCACCCAGTCGGTGCCCACGCCGCGGCAGTCGCACGTGAACACCCCCTGGCAGGCCTGGATCGCGGCCTCCAGGTCGGCTTCGGTCTCGCTCTCGTCCTTGCCGTCGGTGAGCAGGATCGCCTGCCGGATGGTGTGCGGATACGGCTCCAACAGCCGCTTGGCCGCCATCAGCCACTGCCCCATGGCGGTGCCGCCGCGGGACCGCAGCCGGTCGACGGCGCGCTTGGCCTCGGCGCGCGTGGTCTGGTCGAGGACGACGAGCCGCTCGTCCTGCGGGTACACCATCGTCGCCATGCCGGTGCCGGACACCACCGCGAACAGCGTGCCGTCGCGCATCGTGTCGATGGCCGCCTTGGTGGCCTGCTTGGCGGCGATCAGCTTGGTGCCGGGAAAGTCCATCGACCCGGACGTGTCGACGAGGATCACCTGAGCGGCCTGGCTCGTCACCGGCACCCCGGTCGCGCCCGCGCCGGACGCGGTGACCTGGGCTATCGCATGGACGACCTGGCCGCCGAGCGGCACGTATTCGTTCTGGAAGACCTGGACGTCGAAATCGGGCACGCCGGGCGTGCTCGGATTGGCGGCCATGGGCGGCTACTCCTTGGGGTCCGGCCCGGCCTGACCGGCGGGCGGGATGGGGACGTGAGCGGCGGGCGGGTAGGGCACCAGCACCACCGTGATGTTGTCGGCGCCGCCGGACTGGAGCGCGTAGTCGGTCAAGGCCCGGGCGGCGCGCAGCGGCTGGGAAAGCCCGTAGGGCAGCGCGAACGCGGACAGCGTCGCGGCGGCCTGCACGTAGTTCCACAGCCCGTCGCTGCAGAGCAGCACCGCGCCGGGGTTGTTCGGACGCATGGTCATGACGCGGGCCCGGACCTCGCCGGCGTCGGCGCCGAGCCACGACACGATCGCGTGCGCGCGTTGGTCGGCGTAGGCCTGGGCCTCGGTGAGCTGGCCGCACGCCACCATGCGCGCGGCCCACGAGTCGTCCTCGGTGAGCAGCACGGACGGGGTCGGCAGCCGCAGCGTGTCCTCGACGGGCGCGGGCTCGTCGAGGGCGCCGTCGCGGCCGTTCCCGCCGCCGGGCGCGTCCGGCATGGCGATGCGCACCGGTTCGTGGTCGGGTTCCGGCGCCGGGTGCAGGACAACGCCCCCGCCGCGGGCGGGCAGCGTCGCGTCGCCTTCGGCGACCGGGAGTTCGTCGGCGGAGAGCCAGTAGGCGCGGCTGTCGCCGACCCAGCCGATCGTCACCGACGACGGAGTGACGACCGCCGAGACGTACGTGCACGCCGGCGCGTTGCCGTCCGGATCGCCGGGCCCGGCCAGCCGGGCCACCGCGCGCGCCGCCGCCGCGGCCGCCGACCCGGTGGCCGCCTCGGGCCCCGCTCCGCCGCGCAGCGCCGACGCGAGCGCGGCGCAGGCCGACCGGACCGCGGTCGCGGACGCCTCGTCGGGGCGCGGCGACGACGACACACCGTCGCAGACCACCGCCACGACCGTGGGTCCGCCGCCGTGCGCGGACGGCACGACCTGGACGGCCATGGCGTCCTCGTTGCGCCGGTGCCGCAGCCCGCGGTCGCTGACGCCCGCGGTGATCTTCAGGTCGGTCTCGACCGAGTCGCGTGGGTTGAACTCCCGGCCGCACGCCTCGCACCAGCCGTCCGGGGAGATCGACGCGGTCCGGCAGAACCGGCACGTCGCCCCCGCGAACTCGCCGCGGCGCGGCGCGCGTTCGGCGACCGGCGGAGCCGGCGCGGCACGGCGCAGGTCGTAGCCGCACGCCTCGCAGAAGAGATGGCCCGGCTGCGGCACCACACCGCAGTTCGGGCAGGACTCGCCCGACCCGTCGGGCACGGCCTGCGCGGGGACCGTCGGCCCGACGGACGCCGCGGGCGACCCGGACGCCGGGGAGGCCGGGGGCGGGGCGCCTGGCACCCATCCCATGGCGCTCACACCCATGTCCTCGGTCGGACCTCGTTGGCCATGTCCACCAGTGCCACCCGTTCTTCCATGCTGTCGACGTGCCGTGCCATCGAGCGGTACGTGCGTTCCAACGCGAACCGCAGCGACCGCTCCTCCAACGCGCTGCCCAGGACCGGGCCGGCCTGCCCCGTGGCACCCGCGCTGCCGTGCGTGACCCAGTCCAGGGCGGCGCGCAGCAGCACGGCGGCGAGCCGGTCGTGCGCCTCGCCCTCCAGCGGCAGCGCCGTCAAGTGCCCCGAGGCCTGCACCAGGTCGATCTCCAGGTGGTCCACCGGGTCGCGGTCGCAGACCCGGGTGCGCAGCGCGGCGGTCTGCGCGGCGACGTGGTAGGCGGACGTGTCCGGCACCGACTCCAGGGTGGCGACCGCGCCGGGGCGGTCGGCGAGCGCCTGACGGCACCGCGCGAGGCCGAACGCGGCACTCACGTACGACCGGTCGGTGCGCCACACGCCGTCGTACTCGCGGGCCGCATCAGCGTGCCGCCCGACGAGTTCCAGGCACAGCCCGAGGGCCAGGCGCGGGGCGCGTTCGCCGGGCAGCAGGGCGCGGACCGCGTCGAACGCGCCGAGGGCGTCCGCGTTGCGGCCCTCCGCGAGCGCCGCGAGGCCGCGGTACCACAGCAGCCGCCAGTCGTCCGGGTCGATGTCGTCGAGGAAGGCCTCGGCGCGCACGATCTGGCCGCGTTCGATGCACACGTACGCCAGCCGCAGCGTCGACTCCGGCGTGCTCACCCCCGCCGCGGTCAGCGCGGCCAGCAGCTCGTCGGGATCGTTGGTCGGCAGCGACGCGAGCAGGCCCGCCGCCGGGTCCGAGGGATCGACGCGCGGCACGGGCAGGCCCGCGGCGAGCACGCTCGGCTTGGGCGCGGCGGGATCGTCCCACGCGGTCATGTCCGGGTGCCCGACCCGCGTCTCCGGGCCGAACAGCCCGGACAGCGCGGGCTTCGGCTCGCCGCCGCGCGCCGCGACGACCTCGCGCAGCACGCCCAGGCACTGCTCGGCCATGTCCGCCGCGGACGCGAACCGCTGCGCCGCGTCCGGGTGCGTGGCGCGCAGCAGCAGCCGGTGGTACGACTCGAACTCCTGGAACAGCGGCACTTCGCTCGCCGGCGGGAGCGCGTGCTTCCACTTCTTGGTGAAGTTCGCGAACGGGAAGCTCAGCACCGCCATCGACCGCCCGACCGTGTACAGGTCGGACTCCGGGGTGGGGCCGTCGCGTTCGATCTCCGGCGCCTGGTAGCCGACGGTGCCGTAGATCGCGCCGTACTCGTCGTCGATCTGCCGCACGGCGCCCATGTCGATCAGCTTGAGCTGGTCGTCGGTCTGGATGACGTTGTCCGGCTTGAAGTCGCAGTAGACCAGGCCGCGGCCGTGCAGGTGGCCGAACGCGGGCAGGATCTCGATCATGTACGCGAGCACCTGGTCGAGCGGCAGCACCGCGCGCCGGTCCTGTGTCTCGGTGCGGCGGCGTTCCAGCAGGTCCTTGAGGGACATGCCGCCGACGTACTCCATGACGATGTAGGGCTCTTGGTCGCCGGTGTACTTGTCCACATGCGAGACGACGTTGCGGATGTTGACGATGTTGGCGTGCTGGATCTGGGCGAGCGCCCGCTGCTCGGCCACCGCCGCCTCGCGGGCGTCCGTGTCGTTGCTGCCGAGCAGGCCCTTGAGCACGACCCAGGCGTCGTGCACGCCCCTGTCGATCGCCAGGTAGACCCAGCCGAAACCGCCGCGGGCCAGGCAGCCGACCACCTCGTACTGGCCTCCGACCACATCTCCGGGTTCCAGCTTGGGTGCGAACGAATACGGCGTGCGGTCGTACGGGCAGAAGCCGTTGGCGATGCCCGGCTTGCCGTCCCGGCCGCGGCCGACCGGCCGCCCGCAGGCCTCGTTCCGGCAGAACCGGCGCTCTTCGGGGATCGCCGGGTCGCGCATGAGTATCGACGCGGGGTCGCGGACCGGCACCGCCGGGATCTCCACGATGCCCGCGCCGAGGCGCCGCCCGGTCGGCACCGCGCCGGTGCGCCGCGACGTCCGGCCCGAGGTGCGCCCGGTGCCGGTACGGCCCGACGACGCGGTCCCCGACCGGGTCCCGCTCGCGGACGTGCCCGTCCCGCCGCCGGTGGTGGCCGGTTGGAGCGGGGCGCGCCCGCAATCCTCGCAGTACCCGTCGGCGTCGATCTCGCCAGTCCCGCAGTCGGGCCGGTTACAGATCGCCATGGTCCTTGCCCTCCCCCTGCGTCGACCGCACTATTCCGGCGGCAGTGTCCCGGTTTCCTCCGGGTATCGGACGAACGCCACGAGAAGCGGCGGAAGTTCCCCCGCCCGTGGTAACCGCGTCCTGGTAATCCGCGACCAGCCGGGCGGCGTGGTCGAGGTCGCACGGCGCGCGCCACAGCGCGTCGTACGCCTGCTGGTGCAGCACCTCCAGCGCGGCGTCCTCGCCGCGGCCGCGGCCGCCCGCCATGGCGCGGTACGCCTGGAGCAGGCCGCGGAGTTCGTCGCGGCGCGCCAGCAGCGCGTCGAGGTCGGTGCGGGCCGCACGGAGGCGTTCCGCGGCCCCCACCAGGTCCCGTTCCAGCGCGCTGAGCTGCGCGGACAGCTGCGGCCACGCGTCACGCCGGCGCAGGTCCGCGACCTGCGCGGCGCGCGACCGCAACGGCGGGGACTGCGGGGTGATTTCCGGCAGTCCACGGGCGATCCGGGCGCTGACGTGGGCGCGGCGCCGGTGCGCTTCGGCTTCGTCGGCGGCGAGCACGTCGACGAGGCCGGCGACGCGCTGCATGCGTTCCTCGTAGCGTTCCTGGAGCAGCTTGAGCTGCCGCAGCCCGTCGCGGACGCCCGCCAGGTCGCGGTCCAGGGCGGCCAGGTCGACGCTGCCGAGGCGGGCGTCGGGGCGGGCTCCGGCGAACCGCAGCGGGTCGGCGGCGACCAAGTGCCGCGCCTCGTCGAGGCGTTTGCGCACGTCGGCGACCACGCGGGCCTCGACGGCGAGCGCCGCGGCACCGCCGAGGCGGTCGACGAGCGCGGCCGCCTCGGTCGCGGACGCTTCGACGCGGTCCAGGCGCGGCAGGATTTGCGTCCACACCTCGTCGACGGCGGCCACGAGTTCGGTCGCGCGCCGCCACACCTGGTTCATCTCGGCGACGAGCGCGTCGAAGGTCACCCGCCGCACCCCCGCCTGGGGATCGACGAGGTCGCGCTGGGCGATCGGCACCTCGACCCCGGGCACCACGATCGACGGGCCCGTCAGCAGGCGTGCCATCTCGTCGAGTTCGGTGCGCGAGGGGCGGGAGCGGCGGGCCCGCAGGGTGCGGACCTCGTCGAGGACGGCGCCGTAGGCGGCGTACAGCTCCCACAGGCGGGCGATGTCCGCGCGGCACGCGGCCCAGCGGTCCCGGGTGCGGCCGTCCAGCGCGGCGCCTTCCAGGAGCCGGCGGCCGGGATGCTCGTCGAGCGCCATCAGGCCGGCCGAGATCCCGTCGGACTCGGACTCCAGCCGGGCGACGGCCTGGTCGATGTCGTCGCGCGTCCACATCGGGTCGGGTGCGGTCACGGCTGGTCCCGCCAGGAGGTCACCGCGGGCGGCTTCGGGTCGGCGTCGTTGAGCGAGTTCCCGATGTACTTCCGGTAGAGGTCCTTCCAGGTGCCGTCGGCGCGGAGCTTGGCGAGGACGCCGTTGACGTACCGCACGAAGTCCGGGTTCTCCTTGGCGATCGCCATCGCATATGGCTCTTGGCTGACCGGGGGTCCGATCACCTCGGTGAACACCGGGTCCTGCGCCTGGAGCCCGGCGAGGATCGTGTCGTCGGTCGAGACCCCGTCGGCCTCGCCCTTCTGGAGCTTGACCAGGCAGTCCGCCCACGTGTCGCCGGTCACCGGGACGATGCCGGTGAACGGCGGCTGCTTGATGCGCGTGAACGACGTCGAGCCGTCGAGCGCGCAGACCCGCAGGCCGGTCATGCCGGCCAGGCCCTGCCGCTTGACCGCGGCGGGGAGCGCCGGGTCCTTCTGCACGAGAACCTCCTGCCCGGCGCGGAAGTACACGTCGGAGAAGTCGACCTTCTGGCGGCGCGAGCAGTCCACGGTCATCGTCATCGCCACGATGTCGACCTTCCCGTCGGCCACCATGGGCACCCGGTCGGCGTTCTTCAGCACCCGGAAGCGGATCCGGCCGTCGTTCGCGTCGCCGAAGATCGCCTTGGCGATCTCGCGGAGCAGGTCGACGTCGAAGCCCTTGAGACGGCCGTCGGCCGGATCCACGTACCCGAACGGGTAGGTGCTCTGGTCGACGCCCGCGGTGAAGTACCCCTGCGTCTTGATGTGCTGCAAGAGCGAACCGTCCGGGAACGAGGTCGGCAGCACCGTCGGGGGCTTCAGGCTGAGTTCGGGGTTGCCGCAGTTCGGCGTCGGGCCGGGTTCGGGGGTTCCGGCGGCCTGCGGACGGGCGGCCTGCGCGGCGCCGATGGGCGCGGGAGCACCTGTCGTGGACGTTCCGCAGGCGGATGCGAGGAGCACCGCGGCGGTCGCGGCGAAGGCGAGGGCTGCTCGGGTGCGGGTCGTCTGCTTCCGGCCGCGCGCGGCGGCGGTCCCGGTCATCGGTACTCCCCCAACCTGCGCCGCATGCCGTCGACGATCCCGACCGCGGCGAGCACCGCGAGCACGACCACGCCGACGCCCAACCCGGCCAGTTCGTCCCGGCCTTGCTTGACCGACTTCTCGAAGTCGGCCTGGTCCTTCTTGATCGCGTCGGCCAACGCGCCGTCGGCCCGGTCGAACGCCGTCTGCGAGCCGCCCTTGTCGCCGATGACCTCGGCCACCGCGCCCGCGTAGTCGACGTTCTCGTACTTGACGTTCACGCCATCGTGCGCGGTCTGCCAGTCCCCGACGGCGCCGCGCGCCTTGTCGATGTCGGCGAGCGTCACCGGGTCGCCCGCGGACAGCCGGGCTGCCTCGCCGAGCAGCCGCTTCTCCGGTGCCGGGTCGCCGGTGCTGCCGGACAGGTCCGCGAACTCGCCGTTGAGATCCGCCTCGTACTTGCCGTTGTCGGTACCGCGCTGCACCAGGATCTGGCCTTCGTCGCCGCGCGCCCGCAGCACCGCGAACCGGGCCGCGGACAACGCCTCCACCGGCCGCCACCCGCCGTCCCGGCTCTCCGTGAACCGGTCGCGCGCACTCGACAATCCGACACTCACCCACACCAGCAGCGCCGCCACCGACAGGCAGGCCAGCAGCAGCCCCGGGTTGAACACCCGCTTCGTCCGGCGCGCCAACCACACCTGCGCGACCACGAGCGCCGCCAGCGCCAGCGCCCCGGCGGCCATCGCCGCCACGGGTATGCCGGTGGCCCGGTCGTGGTCCCGGCGCAGTTGCTTGCCGGCCTCCTCGTGCAGGGCCGCGGCATCGACCAGGATCACGTCCTGCATCTGCTTCGACGCGGCCCTCAGCCACGCCGGACCGACCGTGTGGCCTTGCCGCGTCTCGGTCTTCGCCCGGGCGACGTCCTCCCGGTACTGCGGCACCTCGACCGACAGCCGGGACAGCAGCTCGGCGACGTTGCCCGTGGCGCCCGCGGACGACGCGGCCATCAGGGTGCGCTGCGCGCTGTCCATGTCCTGCTCGTAGCGGTCGCGCAGCGCGGGCTTCTCGATGCCGCCGGACAGCAGCGCGGCGGCCGCGGTCGCGTCGGCGTCCGCCAACGACCGGTACAGCTCCTGTGTGCGCACCGCCAGCGGCTCACTGCGCGTCGCGACCCGCTCCGCGGCATCCGACCGCTCCTTGACCGCCACGAACCCGAACACCCCGGCCAGCAGCGCCAGCACGACGAGCACCACCCCGGTCGAAGCCAACCGGCCCGGCGTCGTACGCGCCACGCGCACGACCCGCCGCACCCACCGGCCCCGCGTCCGCGGCTGGACCGCACTCGCCTCCGGCTGCGCCACCGCCATGACCACCCTGCGACCTCCCCCAACCTGCCGACTGCCCCACCGAACCGGAAGCCCCCACCCCGAAGCTATCGCGGCCCTTGGCCATTGCTTCGATGGTCTTCCCTCAATCCCGGTTGAGTACCACAACTCATCCCGGTCACCGGGCCGATCCGCCATCGTGACCGCATGACGTCGAACCTGCCGAGGCACCGCGAGCGCACCGAACGCGAGTTCATCGACGAGCCCCGCTCCCACGGCCCGCTGATCATGCTCGCGGTCGTCCTGTTCCTGGCCGGCGGCTTCCTGTTCCTCGAGTTCCTCTCCCAGGCGCTGTCGCCCGACGCCGCGTGGGCCCAAGTGTGCCTGTGGACGTCCCTCGCCTCCACCGTCCTCGCCAGCGGCATCACCATCAAGATCACCGCCCACGCCGCCCGCCAGGACCGCCGCTGACCCGGCGAGGAATCCCGATGGCTTCCGTTGCCGCCCGCGGCCCGGTCGAACTCGTCCAAGCCCTGCATCCCCACGACGTCCCGGCTTCCCTCGCCTGTGAACTGATGCTCCTCGCCCCGCTGTGACAGCCCCCGTCGCGGCCGTCGTGTCAGCGCCGTGTCAGGGCCGTCTCAGCGCTGTCCTCCGCTCCCTCCGCCGCTGTCAGCGGCGTGTGCGGGCCGTATCAGGGCCGCCCGGCACCTTGGTTCTCGTCGGAAGAACAGCGCCGACGGCCGCCAAGGCCGCCGGCCGACGGAACGGAGGAGCACATGACCTACGCCATCGAAGCCGAAGGGCTGGTCAAGCGGTACGGGAAGACCACCGCACTGGCCGGGATCGACCTGGTCGCGGAGCAAGGCACGGTGCTGTCGCTGCTCGGCCCGAACGGCGCCGGGAAGACCACCACCACGCGGGTGCTGGCCACGCTGGTCACCCCCGACGCGGGCCGCGCCCGGGTCGCCGGGTTCGACGTCGTCAAGCAGTCGGCGGACGTGCGGCGGCTGATCGGCCTGACCGGGCAGTACGCCTCGGTCGACGAGGAGATGACCGGGTTCGAGAACCTGCTGCTCCTCGGACGGCTGCTCGACCTGTCGCGGGCCGACGCCAAGGCGCGGGCGAGCGAGCTGCTCGAACGCTTCCAGCTCAGCGAGGCCGGCGGCCGCCCGCCCGGCACCTACTCGGGCGGTATGCGCCGCCGTCTCGACCTGGCCGCGAGCCTCGTCGGACGCCCGCAGTTCCTCTACCTCGACGAGCCCACCACCGGTCTCGACCCGCGCAGCCGCGGCGACGTGTGGGACCTGGTGCGCGGGCTGGTCCGCGACGAGGGCGTCACCGTGCTGCTCACCACGCAGTACCTCGACGAGGCCGACCAGCTCGCCGACGACATCGCCGTCATCGACCAGGGCCGCGTCATCGCCAACGGCACCGCGGCCGCGCTCAAGGCGCAGGTCGGCGAGCAGAGCCTGGAGATCCGGCCCGAGGACCCGGCCCGCGCCGAGGACACCGCCGCGATCCTCGCCGAGCTGGCCGGCCGCAAGCCCGACCTCCGCAACGGCTTGGTCACCGTCGCGGTCCCGGACCCGGGGCTCCTCACGGCCGTCGTCCGGCGCCTGGACGACGCCGGCATCCGGGCCACCGAACTCGCCCTGCGGCTGCCGAGCCTGGACGAGGTCTTCCTCGAACTCACCGGTCACCGCAGCGGCGCGGACGACGCCGACGGCACCGAAGCCGACAAGGCCGCCTGACCCGCACCCCGACCACCCACAAGCCGCACACCGAGAAGGAGTCCCCCCATGACCACCACCCTCCCCACCCGCGAAGCCACCCCCGCGCCCGTCGCCCCCGCCCCGACTCCCGCGCGCCACCGGGCCGACCCGTTCGCGGTGGTCCGCCACACCCTCACGCTCACCTGGCGAAACCTGGTACGACTCAAGCATCAACCCGAACAACTGATCGACCTGACACTCCAACCGGTGATCTTCACCGTCATGTTCGTCTACCTGTTCGGCGGCGCGATCGAAGGCAGCACGCACGAGTACCTGCAGTTCGCGCTGCCGGGCATCCTCGTGCAGACCGTCGTGTTCGCGTCGCTCGGCACCGGTGTCGGGCTGTGCGAGGACATCTCCAAGGGCGTGTTCGACCGCTTCCGGTCGCTGCCGATCTCCCGGTGGGCACCCCTCGCCGGCGCCGTCGTCGGCGACCTGTGCCGGTACATCGTGGCGATCGCCGTCGTGTTCGGCTTCGGCTCCGCGATCGGCTTCCGCGTGCAGACCGGCCCGATGGAGACGGCCGCCGCGATCGGGCTCGTGCTGGTGTTCTCGTTCGCGATGTCCTGGATCTTCGCGCTGCTCGGCGTCGTCATGCGCAACCCTCGCAGCGTCCAGGGCACCGCGATGCTCGTCGGCTTCCCGCTGACCTTCGGCGCGAACATCTTCGCCAAGACCGAGACGATGCCGGGCTGGCTCCAGGCCTGGGTCAAGCTCAACCCGGTCACCCACCTGACCACCGCGATCCGCAACCTGCTCGTGGACGGCGGCCCGGTCGCGAGCCACGCGCTGATCACCCTCGGCTGGTCGGCCGGCCTGTTCCTGGTCTTCGCCCCGCTCACGGTCCGCGCCTACCGCAACAAGTCCTGACCGGACGCCCCTCCCATGCCCCGCTCCCGGCGGAGAACCCGCACCAACGGAATCACCGGACCCGCACAACCCCCGCGACGGCGGCCCGAGACGACCTCGGCCCGCCGTCGCGGCGTCGGCGCTCAACTGCGCCGCATCAGCTCTTCCGCCTCGGCCGGCGGCAGCGCCGCCCCGCGGGCGAACTCCCGGTCGAACACCTCCGGCGCCAGCGCCGCGCGCACGTCGCCGGTGATGCGCACGACGTCGGGATGCCCCAAATCGGTGTGCCCGCGCAGGGTGACGGCCGCACCGAGGAGCAACGCCGCGCGCTCCGAGTCGCCTTCGGTCTGTGCCCACCACGCCAGGCCCTCGGCCACCCCGGCGATGATCGGCATGTCGCGGGTGTCCAGCGCCACCACGGTCGCCCGGTCGAGCGCGTCCCGGGCTCCCGTCCGGTCGCCCTTGCTGTCGGCGATGTAGGCGATCCCGAGGAACATCCGCGCCGAGACCTGCCCGGGCCGGTTGTGGGACCGCTCCATTTCGCGCAGGGCCTTGGCGAACAGCCGTTCGGCCTCCGCGAGATCGCCCATCAGCCGGGCGATGTCGGCAGCTCCCGCGTACGCGAGCATCATCCCGCCCGCCGTCTCGCCGTCCGCCGCCACTTGCGCGGCCTCGTCGACGTCCGCCTGCGCCCCGGCCCGGTCGCCGATGATGACCCGCAGCAGGCTGCGCCGGATGAGGAGCATGGGCATGTCCTCGGGTGCGCCGAGTTCGCGGACCAGGCCGAGGCCTTCGCCGATCGCCGCGATGGCGTCGTCGAGGCGTCCGGTGTACGCGTACACCTCCGACAGTCCGGCGACCGCCGACGAATGCCCCCAGCGTTCGCCGATTTCGGCGAACTGGGCGCGGGCGGCGCGCAGCCAGCGCAGGCCGGCATCGGTCATGCCGACGTTGACGGCGAGGTGCCCCCGGATCAGGTCGTGGAAGCCGCGCGTCCACGGGTCGTTGTAGTACGCCGGGTCCGGTTCGAGTTCCTCGGCGCTGAAGGTGCCCAGGTGGTAGTCGCGCAACGCGGCGGTGAGCGCGCGCATGAGGCGGAGCGTCGGCGGCATCGCCTCGGGGTCGAAGTGGCGGACGTGCCAGCGGGCGCGCATGAGCCAGCGCAGCGACTCGGGTTCGCGGCCGCTGACGGCCAGCGTCATGCCGTAGAACCACTCGGCGTTGGCCCGGTCGGTGGTGACCTCGTCGTACGGCAGCGCCAACGCCTCGGCCATCCAGGTGCGGGCCTCGCGGTGGTAGCCGCGGATCTGCCAGTACCAGCCGAGCCGGCCGACGATCGCCAGGGCCGACGCGGTGTCGTCGCGATCGACGGCATGGCGCAGCGCGGCGGCGATGTTGTCGTGTTCGGCGCCGACCGCGGCGAGTCCGGCGAGCTGGCCGCGCCCGCGCAGCTCAGGCTCCACGGCGTCGAGCATCGCCTTGCACCAGACGAGGTGGCGGGCGCCCGTGGTCTCGGTCTCGTCGGCGCGCTCGCGGTGTTCGGCGGCGAACGCGGCGATGGTCTCCAGCATGCGGTAGCGGGGTTCGCCGGTGCCGAAGACGTCGACGAGGGACTTGTCGACGAGCCCGGTGAGCAGGTCGAGGACGTCGTCGCGGTGCACGACGTAGCCGTCGGGCAGGACTTCCTCGGCGGCGTCCAGGGTGGCGCCGCCGGCGAACACGGACAGGCGGCGCAGTACCGCGCGTTCGCGGTCGTCGAGGAGGTCCCAGCTCCATTCGACGACGGCGCGGAGCGTCTGGTGGCGCGGCATCGCGGTGCGGTTCCCGCCGGTCAGCAGCCGGAAGCGGTCGTCGAGGCGGGTGGCGATCTGCTGCGGGGAGAGCGCGCGGGTGCGGGCGGCGGCGAGTTCGATCGCGAGGGGCATGCCGTCGAGGCGGCGGCAGATCTCCACGACGGCGGCGAGGTTCGCGTCGTCGACGGCGAGGCCGGGGCGGACGGCGGAGGCACGGTCGGCGAACAGGCGCACGGCCGGGTAGCGCATCGCTTCGTCGGCACCGGCGTTGCTCGGCGGCAGCGCCAACGGGCCGAGCGGGTAGAGGGTTTCGCCCAGGACGCCGAGTGGTTCCCGGGTCGAGGTGAGGATATGCAGGGAGGGGACTTCGCCGAGCAGCAGATCGGCGATCTCCGCGGTGGCGCCGACGAGGTGCTCGCAGTTGTCCAGGATCAGCAACGCCGGGCGCCGGGAGAGGGTTTCGACCACTTGGGAGAGTGCGTCGCGGCCGCGCGTCGTCTTGCCGGTGGTGGTCTCCAGCAGGTCGCCGAGGATCCCGACGTCGCGCCGCCCGAGCGCGGAGACGATCGCATGCGGGATGTCGAGCGGGTCGTGCACGGACGCGAGTTCCACGAACCACACGCCGCCGGGGTAGTCGGGCAGCCGCTCGCGCCCGGTCTCCACGGTGATCCGCGTCTTCCCCGCGCCCCCGGGCCCGACGACCGACACCAACCGCGACTCGGCCAGCAACCCGGCCAGCTTCGCCCGCTCGTCCACCCGCCCGACGAAGCTGGTGAGCCGGAGCGTGAGGTTGGTGGACCGGGTGGTGGAGCCGCGGTCCGCGACGGGGTCGCGTGTGGGGGCGGCCGGCGGCGCGGGGGCTGCGGGTGCGCCGGGTTCGGGCACCGGCGGTTCGGCCGCGGCCGTCGGCTGCGGTTCGGCCGCCTCGGCAGCACCCTCGCCCGTGTCGCCACCCGGCACCGCGGCCGTCTCGTCGCCCGGCGGCACCGATATCGCCACCACCGTCCGCTCGCCTCGCAGTACCGCCAAGTGCACCGCGTCCAGTTCCGGCGACGGGTCGATGCCCAGTTCCTCCGCGAGGCGGTCGCGCAAGGCCTGGTAGGCGGAGAGCGCGTCGGCGCGGCGGCCGACCGTGTCGAGAGCCGCGACCAGCTGTCCGTGCAGGCGTTCGCGGAGCGGGTGTTCGGCGGCCAGTTGTTCGAGTTCGGCGACGGCTTCGTGGGCGCGGCCGAGCCGGAGCCGGGCGTCGATGCGGTCCTCGACCGCGGTCAGCCGCATTTCCTCGAGGCGGGCCGCGGGACCGACCGCCCACGCGGCGCCCGCCGCGTCGGCGAGCGCGGGCCCGCGCCACAGCGCGAGTGCGGCGGTGAGGTGCCGGTCGGCGGCGACGAGGTCCCCGGCGGCCAGAAACGTACGTCCGTCGGCGGCGGACCGTTCGAAACGGTGCACGTCGACGGCGTCCGGTTCGACGGCCAGCGTGTAACCGGCGGGGCCCGAGCGGATCCGGTGGGTGCCGAGCATGCGCCGCAGCCGGGACACGAGCGACTGCAGCGCGTTCGCCGCGCCGCCGGGCTCGTCCGCGTCCCAGACCGCGTGGACGAGCCGGTCGGCCGGGACCGGCCGGCCGGCGTCGAGGGCGAGGCGGGTCAGCAGCACGCGCAGGCGTGCGCCGGAGACCGCGAGGGGCCCCCCTTCGTCGTCCCGCACCTGAAGCGGGCCCAGCACCGAGACATGCACACCCCCACTCTTCCAGGTGGCCCACTCTTCCCGGTGAAAAAAGGGGGCCGGGGCGGCGCGGCGCGGGCCCGCCGCGTCGCCCCGGACTCGGGACCGGGGTGCCACGGACGCGCTTCAGGCCGGAACGATCATCGTGAGAATTCACCCGCACGGGTAATTCAGATCACCCTTTGTGGTGAATTCCCGGGGTGATTTGCCTCAGTGTCCGGGGGCCCGCGGGGCGAGGGCGCCGAGGAATTCGGTCCATGCCGCGGGGTCGACGGCGAGGATCGGGCCGCGGACCTTCTTCGAATCACGGATGGCGACGAAGGCGCCGTCGGGGCGGGCCTCCACGCAGTTGTTCGCGCCGCCGCTGAAGCTGCTGCGGCGCCAGCCCGACCCGGGGTGAACTGCGGCGACGGAGGCCGCGGCCGGGTCGGCCGAAGGAACGGAAAGTGCGGGATCGTGCTGTGCGTTGCTCAAGACAATTCCTTTGCAGCGTGCTCGATCATGGACGATGAGTCCCCGTACGAGAGCGCGGAAGCGCGGATGTCCTCGAACATCCGGTGATAGACGCGGACGTGTTCGGGTTCCTCGAGATAGAGGCTACTCGTGCGCGTGTCGACAACCACCACGTCCAGATCGGAAAGTGCGGGGAAATCGATGACGGCGAACGCCCCTTCGATGGCGGGGTGTGCGCCGCACGCGAACGGCAGGACTTGGATGCGGATGTTCGGCCGCGTCGCGGCCTCGGCCAGGTACAGGAGTTGGGCGCGCATGCTCTCGCGCCCGCCGACGTGCTGGCGCAGCACGGCCTCGCCGAGGACGAGGGTGAGCTGGAACGCCGGTTCGCCGTCCGGCCCGGTCCGGTCGAGGATCGACTGGCGGGCGGCGCGCACCCGCACGAGCGTGTCGACCTCGTCGGGCGCCAGGTCGTCGCGGACCGACGAGATGACCGCGCGGGCGTAGTCGGGGGTCTGCAACAGGCCGGGGACGAGCGACAGTTCGAAACCGCGCATGCCCGAAGCATCGGCTTCGAGGCTGAGCAGCTCGGTGTACGACGGCGGCAGCACCGACGAGTAACTGCGCCACCACCCGCGCTTTTTGGCCTCGCGGGAGAGGGTGAGCAGCGACTCGCGCTCGGCGTCGTCGTCGACGGCGTACAGGTCGAGGAGGATCCGCAGATCCACCGGCCGTACGCCGCTGCGGCCGAGTTCGATGCGGCTGACTTTGGAGTCGGAGCACTCCAGGCGGGCCGCGACGTGTTCGAGGCTGAGGCCTCGGGCTTCGCGCAGGCGCCGGAGTTCGGTGCCGAGCCGACGCTGGCGGACGGTGGGGTTGGGGGCTAAGGCCACGATGCACCTCCAGGGCGTTGTGCGTACGTGCCGGGTCGTGCCTATGTGCCGGTTGGTTTTCCGCGGGCCCGGCGGGCTCCGCGCCCGCGTTCCGGCGCGGGCCGGCCGCGTTGCGCGGCAACGTGGGCGGGGGGACAGTGTGCACCACGATGGGCGGCTTCGTGGCCAGTACGAACAATCACCCGACAATCCAAAGATGGGAGTTGCAGGGTTGGTGGTCGCACGGCACGCTGAATGTCCGATCTGACCCACCGTCGTCTCAGGGTCACTCTCGGTCGCCCCGACGGCTTCATGCCCGGCCTTGAGGACCCCCGATCCCACGCACGCCATGCGTGTCCCCACGGAGGAAGACCATGCCGGTGATGGCGGAAGACGTCCGTCACTATTGCGTCCAGCTCGCCGCCTCGGACCGAGGGGTGAGCCGCAGCCGCCGCGCCGCGGAACACACCTTGCGCACCTGGGGACTTGGCGAACTCGGCGATGTCGCAAGCCTCTTATTGAGCGAGTTGCTCACCAACGTGCTGGTCCACGTGGGACCGGGAGCGTGGCATTCGCTGACGCTCCGGCACGACGGCGCGCGCCTGCGCGTGGAGGTGCGGGACGCCAGTCCGCGCCTGCCGGCCGCACGCGGCGGCGGCCTGGACGACGAGTTCGGCCGCGGGCTGGCACTCGTCGAGTGCCTCGCCGCGGCGTGGGGAGCCGAGGAAACCTCGAGCGGCAAGGTCGTGTGGTTCACCCTGGAGAGCGACGCCCCGTTCCACTCTCAGGAGTGAATCGCGGCCCCGCGCCGCTTCGCCTCCCCGCGGTGTCAGCTCCCCCGCGGCAGGCACTCTTCGGCGAACGCCATCACCCGGAGGTGGTAGGCGCGGGCCGCGTAATGCAGGCTCAGGTTGTGCCCGACGCCGGGCTGGGTGTGGAGTTCCACGCGCGGCGCCTGGCCGAGCAGCCGCCCGGCTTCGTCGAGGACGGCGGGGCCGGCCTGGTTGGAGCTTTCGAACTCGGCGACCGTCCAGTGCACCGGCACCCGGACCTTGCCGAGGACGCCCGGCAAGGTCAGCGGGTTGTCGCGGGCGTCGACGAACTCGGCGGTCGGGACGGGCGCCCCGATGCGGCCGTCGCGGCTGAGCAGCCCGGGGTCGTACGACCCGGGCGGCCCGAAGAACGTCTCCGGCCCGGTCCCGGGTGCGCGCATCGGCGGCACGAATTCCCGGTCGGTCGGCACCAGCGCCATCGCCTCGGCTTTCGCGGGGCTGTACCGCAGCGGGACGCCGCCGACGGCCATGCCGAGCAGGTCGCGCCCGGCGTCCGCGGCGCCCATCCGCAGCGCGAGGATCCCGCCCATGGAGTGCGCGGCCAGGAAGACCCCGGCGCCGTAGGCCGCGCCGAGGTGGGCGGGCAGCACGTCCAGGAGCCCGAAGAGCAGGTCGGCTTGGCCGTCCAGGTTCACGCGGGCGCGGGCGTCGCGGGCGGATTCGCCGTAGCCGGGGCGGTCGACGGCCAGCACGGTCCAGCCGAGCGAGGCGCCGAGCAGCGGCAGCGACGCGTCCGGCGCGTTGTCCCGGTGCCAGTACGCGGCGCGCGACCCGCCGCCGTGCAAGGCGAGCACGGTGCCGCGCGCGGCACCGCCGTCCGGGCGCGCGAGCAGCCCCGACAAGTGCACCCCGGCGACTTCGAAACGCACCGTCTCGACGTGGCTCACGCGTGTGACCTCCGATGATTCCTTCCTCGTCGATCACACCACATCACCCGCCGGGACCTCACCCGGGGCTCCCGGTTCCGGCCCGCCGACCTGCCGATTTCCCCTGTTCGGCCCGCGCCGGTCACGCCGCGCGGTTCAGGCCGTGCCGTTCGAGCCGTGCTGTTCGGGTCGCGCTGTTCGGGTCGCGCTGTGCGGGTCGCGCTGCTCGGTTCAGCTCGCGTCGGCGAGCGCCTTGTCCCACACCTCGTGCCAGTGCGCCACCGCCGACTCGCCCATCCCGACGACCATGGTGTCCAGGCCGGCGGAGAATCCGCGCTGGCAGGCTTCCGCGCCCGGGAAGTCCTCGTTGACCAGCACGCCCTTGTTGGTCTCGTGGTTGATGCGGGCCGTCGCGATGCTCCGCTCGTCGAGCGGCTCCCAGGTGCCCTCGGTCATGTGGATCACCGACTCGCCGGGCACCTGCCCCGGGTAGACGCGCAGCATCGTGGTGCTCAGCGGGCTCTCGATCAGCACGGTCGACGGGCTGACGGTCTGCACGTTGACCATCGGCAGCCGGGCCGGCCACTGCTCCTCGGGCACCACGGCGAGGCCTTCGAAGCCGCCCGCGATGGGCACCGCGAAGCGGGTGTGCGGGCCGAACGTGTCGACGATGCCGTGGTTGAGCACGAGGCCGTTGATGGTCGCCTTGTGCAGGAAGGGGATGTGGTAGCCCTCGAGGTTGATGTCGACGGTCAGCTTCCAGTTGGCGCGCAGCCGGAAGGTCTCACTGACGACGGCGCGCGTCCGGTCGTAGGGGAAGCCGGCGAAGGCGTCCTCGACGTCGGCCAGTGCGCCCTCGACCTCGACGTCCGGCCGCAGGCCGACCACGATCAGGCCCGCGGACACCGCCACCGGCAGCCGCTTGAGGCCGAACTCGGCCGGGTCGATGCCCGGGAACTGCTGCCGCGCGGGCAGCCCGACGAGCGCGCCGCGGCCGTCGAACTGCCAGCCGTGGTAGCTGCACAGGAAGCGGCGGGCGGTGCCGCAGCCGGTGCCCGAGGTGCCTTCGCGGTCGGCGGACTCGTCGGCGACCGGCTTGCCGCGGTGCGTGCAGGCGTTGAGGAACGCGTGCAGTTCCCCGCCCTCGTCGCGGGTCACCAGGACCGGCACACCGTCGATGTCGCGGGCCAGGAAGTCGCCGGGCTCGGCGACCTCGCCCGCCCAGCCCACCACCTGCGGCGTGCGGCGGAACAGGACCTCGCGCTCGCGGGCCAGGCGCTCCGGGTCGGTGAACACCGACGCGTCCACGCGCAGCGGGGCCTCGCCGAGATCGAGGGTGCGTGCTTCCAAGTGCCCGATGATGCGGCGCGCGGTGGCGACGACGTCGGCGTGCTTCATGGCGGACCCCCTGGGTGGGCGTGGTTCGACCGGTCCGGTCGCCCCGGCGCTGAATAATGAGACCTCATTATGTGGAGGGGTTGCTGACCGAGTCAACGAGCTTCCCGGCCGGCCGCTCCGCGCGGCCGCGCCCGGCCGCCCCCGGCCGCGCCGCGGGGCTCGCCGCCGCTACCGCCCGACCGGTGCCAGCGTCGCCGCCAGGAACATGTCCACGAGGTTCCCCACGAACAGCTCCGGCGCGATCTGGGTGGGCTTGCCCTCGTGCTCCAGCAGCCTGGCCCGGTCGGCCAGCGCGTGCAGCACCATCGAGCCGCCGACCCGCATCCGCTCCGGACGCAGCACCGCGGGGACGCCGCGGCCGTGCTTCCAGATCCGCGCGTACGCCTCGTCGGCCGCCGTCGCGTCGAGCAGCTCGCGGACCTCCGGCGCGCTGCGCGACGGATCCGCCATCAGCTCGGCCACGATGCGCAGGAACGCGCGGCCGCGCCAGTCCTCCTCCAGGAACCCGGCGAGCGGCAGCACGAACGCCTCGGCCGCGCGCCGCACCTTCTCCGGATGGGCGTCGGCGACCCCCAGCAGCTCGTCGCGGCGCTCCCGCAACTGCGCGAGATGGCGTTCCAGCAGCGCCCGCAGCAGCCCCTCCCGGGACCGGAAGTGGTACTGGAGTGCCGACGCGTTGCGCTGCCCCGCGGCCGTGTTGATCTCGTTGAGCGACACCGCGGCGATACCGCGCTCGGCGAACAGCCGCGCGGCACTGTCGAGCAGCTCGCGCCGCGTCGCTTCCGGATTGCGTCCCACGAGCATTGAAACTAACGGACGCCCTTCTTAATGTGCACTCATCAATTGCGGCTGCTTCCCCGCAGCGCATCCCTCGCACGCTTGTCCATCGCACGGCCCCCTCCCGCAGGAGGGCCCTGCGGGAGAGGACCCCACCTCATGGGCACCCCGCTGTTCGCCATATCCGCCGACTCGCACGTGACCGAGCCGGGCGACTGCTACGTCGACCGCATCGACCCGCGCTTCCGCGACCGCGCCCCCGTCGCCGCGACCGACCCGCGCATGGGCGCCGTCATGGAGATCGACAACGGCCGCAACCGCATCCCCTACGGGATGGTCGCCGCCGCCGGACGCCCGCCCGAGACCGTCGGCCCGTTCGAGTTCACCGACTGGGAGCAGCTCCACCCCGGCGGCTGGGACCCGGCCGCGCGCCTCGCCGAGCAGGACCGCGACGGCGTCGCCGCGGAGGTGATCTACCCGTCCGTCGGCATGCTGCTGTGCAACCACCCCGACGCGGACTACAAGAAGGCCTGCTTCGACGCCTACAACCTGTGGATGGCCGAGGCGTTCTGCGCCCACGCGCCGGACCGGCTCATCGGCGTGGGCCAGACCGCGCTGCGCAGCGTCGCCGAAGGTGTCGAGGACTTCCGGCGCATCAAGGAACTCGGGCTGCGCGGCGTCATGATGCCCGGGCACGCCGCCGCGGAAAGCGAGATCGGCGACTACGACAACCCGGCGTGGGACCCGCTGTGGCGCGCCGCGGCCGAACTCGGGCTGCCCGTCGCGTTCCATATCCTCACGTCCGGCAACGACCAGATCGGCGGAGCGCAGTACCGCGGTCCGAAGATGAACAGCTTCCTGGGCATCATGCGCGGCTGCCAGGACGTCATCGGCACGATGGTGTTCGGCGGCGTCTTCGACCGCGTGCCGGACCTCAAGGTCGTGTGCGTGGAAGCGGACGCGGGCTGGATGCCGCACTGGATGTACCGCGCGGACCACGCCGTCAAGTACCACCACAACTGGCTCGGCGACCGGGAACTCGCGCGCCTCCCCAGCGAATACGTGCGCGACCACATCCACCTCACGTTCCAGGACGACGCCGTCGCGTTCCGCGTCGCCGACCTCATGGACCACCGGCGCCTGATGTGGGCCAGCGACCACCCGCACTCCGACTCGACGTTCCCGCATTCGCAGGACGTCCTCGCGGAGCACACCGCGCACCTGGGCGACGACGTCCGCGACGCCATCCTGTGGCGCAACTGCGCCGACCTGTACGGGCTCTCGCTCGACGGACGGCAGGCACCGCAAGCACAGCAAGCACAGCAAGGAAGGGGCACCGACGCATGACCGCAGACCTGGTGATCACCGGCGGAACCGTGGTGGACGGCACCGGCGCCGCGCCCTACGCGGCGGACGTCGCCGTCACCGGCGGCCGCATCACCGCGATCGGCACCGGCCTGACCGGCCGCCGCACCCTCGACGCGACCGGCCACGTCGTCGCACCGGGCTTCATCGACATCCACACGCACTACGACGCGCAGGTTTTCTGGGACCCGGCCCTCACTCCGTCCTGCTTCCACGGCGTCACCACCGTCGTCGCCGGCAACTGCGGCTTCTCCATCGCCCCGACGCGCCCCGAACACCACGACGTGATCGCGCGCACGCTGGAGAACGTCGAGGACATGGACGTCGCCACACTCGCCGCCGGAATCCCGTGGGACTTCGTCGACTTCGGCGAGTACCTGGACTCCGTGGAACGCCGTGGCGTGGGCCTCAACTACACGGCCTACATCGGCCACACCGCCCTGCGGCTGTACGTCATGGGCATGGACGCCTACGAACGCGCCGCCGACGAGGCGGAGATCACCCGCATGTCCGAGGTGCTGCGCGCCGCCCTGCGGGCAGGCGCGGCGGGATTCGCGACCAGCTTCGCCCCCACCCACCGCGGCATCGACGGCAAGCCGGTGCCGAGCCGCCTCGCGGACCGTGCCGAGATCGACGCGCTGCTCGCCGTCGTCCGCGAAGAGCGGCGCGGGATCGTGGAGTTCACGCCCGGCGAACAGCTCGGGGTGCCGGATCTGTACGACATCCAGCCCGGTGTCGGAGTGCCGTTCACGTACACGGCCTTGATGACCACGCCGGCCGGCTCCCACAACCGGCTCGTCGCGCTGAACCGCGCCGGGTGGGAGAAGGGCGCGCAGGTGTGGCCGCAAGTCAGCCCGCGGCCGCTGACGTTCTCCTTCAGCCTCGTGGAGCCGTTCACCCTCAACTCCAACCCGGCCTTCGGCGAACTGATGGCCGGCGGCGTCGCGGAACGCCGATCCGCTTACGCCGACCCGGAGTTCCGCAAGCGCGCCCGCGCGGCGTGGGAGAAGGAGGGCGCGTTCCTGGTGCCGCGCTGGGGCACCTACCTCGTCGACGAGGCCCCCGCCAACCCGGACCTGGTCGGACGGCACCTCGACGCGATCGCCGCCGAGCGCGGCGGCGACCCGTTCGACGTCCTCCTCGACTTGGCCCTGCAGGAGCCGGACTTGGGCCTGCGCATGCGCTGCATCCTGGCCAACGACGACGTCGACGCCCTGCTCGGCATCCTCACCGAGGAGCACTGCACCCTCGGCCTGTCCGACGCGGGCGCCCACGTCGGCCAGCTGTGCGACGCCCCGCAGGCCACCGACTTCCTCGGCAAGTGGGTCCGCGAACGGTCGCTGATGCCCATCGAAACGGCCGTACGCAAACTCACCGGCGTGCAGGCCGACCTCCTCGGCCTGACCGACCGCGGCTACCTGCGCCCCGACTGCTGGGCCGACATCGTCGTCTTCGACCCGGCCACCGTCGCGCCGGGCCCGGTCCGCCGCGTCCGCGACTTCCCCGCCGACGGCGAACGCCTCACCGCCGACCAGCCCACCGGAATCCGCCACGTCATCGTCAACGGCACCCCGATCCAGGTCGACGGGGCCCGCGAGGACGAGGCGGGCCTCCCGGGCCAGGTGGTCCGGGTGCCGGTGCGGGGGTGAGGCCACGTGCCACGGGGCACCGCCGACGGAATCAGTCGGCGGTGCCCGGTGGCGCGATCCACCGCATCGGCTGATCGGTGATGGCGGCGATCATGTCGTAGTCGCCGTCGTAATGGAGCACCGTCACGCCGTGACGCTCGGCAGTCGCGGCAATCAGCAGATCCGGCAGGGACAACGCCCGATGCAGGCCCTTCGCAATGGCGAAATGCTGGACTTCGATGGCTCGATCCCAGACCTCGTCCGGCATGGGGAGGTGGTCGAAGCCACGCAACCACTCGCGCATGCGCAGCGCCTCGCCGACGTTCCGCGCCGAGTACATGACTTCCATCTCGACCGGGCCGCACAAGGCCAGCACGCCACGCTCGCTCAACTCGTCCAGCAGCACCCTCGCTTGAGGTTTCGCCCTGCGCTGCAGCGCCGACGTGTCGAGTAAGTAGCGGTCGGTCATGCGGCACCCGTGCCGGCGCTGCGGGCGTCGTGGGCGAGATCGATCTCGCCGCTGTCGATTGCGGCGAAGAACTCGTCGCGCAACCGCTTCTTCACGGCTTCCTCCATGGCGGCACGCACCGCAGCCGCCTTGGTCTTCGTGCCGTACAGACGCATGGCCGCGGCCACGATCTCGTCGTCGAGGTCTATCACTGTGCGGGACATGGCACCCTCCTTCGTCTCTCCAAATGATATCGACTGATCCGGACGTTCCGATATCAGTCGAAGGAGGCGGTATGCTGTCCCTGCTCGCGAACTGTGCAGTTCGCATGGAGGGCGCCCTTTGGCCGGGGCGCCCTCCGTCTTTTTGCGGGTGTTTCTTGCGGCCGGCTGCGTCAGGTGAGCAGGGACCAGGCGTCGGCGACGATGCGGTCGAGGTCGGGGTGCTCGGGCTTCCAGCCGAGGAGGGTGCGGGCGCGGTCCGCGGAGGCGACCAGGACGGCGGGGTCACCGGCGCGGCGGGGGGCGTCGACGGCGGGGATCGGGTGGCCGGTGACGCGGCGGCAGGCCTCGATCACTTCGCGTACCGAGAAGCCGATGCCGTTGCCCAGGTTGCAGATCTCGTGGACGCCGGGGGTGGCGGCGTCCAGGGCGAGCAGGTGGGCGCGCGCGAGGTCGGCGATGTGGATGTAGTCGCGGATGCAGGTGCCGTCGGGGGTCGGCCAGTCGGTGCCGTAGACGGACACGTGGTCGCGCTTGCCCTGGGCGACCTGGAGGACGAGCGGGACCAGGTGCGTCTCGACGGTGTGCCGTTCGCCGAGGCCGGCGTGGGCGCCCGCGACGTTGAAGTAGCGCAGCGACACCGCGGCGAGGCCGTAGGCCTGCGCGTAGGAGCCGATCATGTGGTCCACGGCCAGCTTGGACGCGCCGTACGGGTTCGTCGGCCGGGTCTCCGCCGTCTCCGCGATCGGCACCTCGACGGGGTCGCCGTAGGTCGCGGCCGTCGAGGAGAACACGAAACGCGGCACGTTGTGCGCGCGGACGGCGTCCAGCAGGGCGAGGGAGCCCGCCACGTTGTTGCCCCAGTACTTGGCCGGCGCATCGACGGACTCGCCGACGAGGGACTTCGCCGCGAAGTGCAGCACGCCGTCGTACGCCGCCGTGGCCAGCACCGGCCCGGCCTCCGTGATGTTCGCCTCGACGAACGCCGCCCCGGCCGGCACCGCGTCGCGGTGGCCGGTGGACAGGTCGTCGAGGACCGTCACGTCATGCCCGGCGTCGAGGAGCATCGCCGTCGTCACCGAGCCGATGTATCCGGCGCCACCGGTCACGAGGAGTCGCATCAGTTTGTTCCCTTTCGTCGACCCGGCTCGAGGACAGTAAATCGTGCCGGGAGGAGGTGAGAGAACCGTGAGGACGGTCGCGGTGCAGTGCGGCAACGTGATGGTCAGACCGGTAAGGCCCCCGTTTCGTCCACCGCGACCGGGGCTGTGGATAACGAAATTGTCTCCGCGGGCCGCGGCAGGCGAGGATTGTTGTCAGGGGGACCCCCCTCGGCCGGTGTGATCATCGCACCGACAAACGCGGTCGTTTCGGTGTCGACCACCCCCGCCATCAACCGCTCCGCCGTCAACGCGTCCCCCGCCACCACCGTCGTCAGCCGTCCCCCGCCCGCCAACGCGCACACCGCGCGTCCCGGCACGCTCGGCAGCCGCGGCGCGAGGTCGGGGACGTCCGGGTACCGCAGTTCGGTCCCGACCACCGTGCCGCCGCACGTCCCGGCAGGCCCGCGCCACCCGGGCTTGGCCCCCGGCCCGTACGCCGCCTGCTGGCGCAGCAGCACCCGGCCCTCGGCGCTCACGTCCCACCGCGACACGGCATCGCCGCACGGTTCGAATGCCCTACCGAGCACCAGCGTTTCGCGCATCAGCAGCCGGGTCGCCCGCCCCAGCGTGACCCGCACCGCGGACTCGTAGCGCGCCCCCGCGGCCACCACCACCGGCTCCGGCAGCCACGCCAGTTCGCCGCCGTCCTCGACGTCGATCTCCACCCGCTGCCGGGCGGCCGCGCCGGTGCCCGGCAGGACGACGGACGCCGCGGCGGTGCGCACCGTCAGCCGGGCCCCGGCCCCGACCTCGATGCGCACCGCCAGCTCGTCACCGCCGAGCGGCCCCGCCGCCCCGCCGACGAACACGACCTCCGCGCCGGAACCCGGCACCGCCGCGACCCGGGGCAGCAACGGCGCCCGCCCCTGCAGCACCACGATCCGGCTCCCCGCACCCCGATCGCTCGGCGCCGTTTCCGCCCGTACGACGGCGACAGCTTCCACGCGTCACCCGGCCGATCGCGCGGACTCGACCGGGTCCGCCACCACCGGCACCGCCACTCCCGACTGCCACGCCGCCAACTGCGCCCGCACCCACGCCACCACCGGGGCCGCCCCGTCCGCGCCGCCGCGCAGCGACAGGAACACCACCGGTGTCCCGGGCCGCATGCGCTCCGCGTCGCGGGCCATCACGCCCAGGTCCGCGCCGACCATCGGCGCCAGGTCCGTCTTGTTGATCACGAGCAGGTCGGAGCGCATCACCCCGGGCCCGCCCTTGCGCGGCACCTTGTCGCCGCCGGATACGTCGATGACGAAGAGCTGCACGTCGGCGAGGCCGCGGCTGAACGTCATGGTCAGGTTGTCGCCGCCGGACTCGACGAGCAGCAACTCCACGTCGCTGTGCGCCGCTTCGAGGTCTTCGACGGCGTCGAGGTTGCCGCTGATGTCGTCGCGTACCGCGGTGTGCGGGCAGCAGCCGGTCCGCACCGCGGCGATCCGGTCCGCCGCGAGGACGCCGGCCGCCCGCAGGAAGTCGGCGTCCTCGGTGGTGTAGATGTCGTTGGTCACGACCGCCAGCGACACGTCCCCGGCCAACGCCCGGCACAGCGCCGCCACCAGCGCGGTCTTGCCGGACCCGACCGGCCCTCCGATCCCGATCCGCAGCGCCCGCGATCCGGGGGCGTCGGGCGCGGGGCCGTGTGCGCGGCCCCCGTTGCCGGGGTTGTGTTCGACGTGGGCCATGACGGCGCCTCCTGGAAGGGCAATAGGGCTCGGTCCGAGGTGGGATAACCAGCGGACGTCCCTCAGCCGACCGCCTCACGACGCAAAGTGCACGACCTCCTCGCGCTCGTGCAGCTCCGCGCTCACGTCGAGGCCGGGCGTCGACCAGGCGGGCAGCCGGTCCCAGTCGCGGTCGGCCATCACCGTCCGCGCCGCCGCGACCGCTTCCGCCGCGACCTGGTCGCAGTGCCCGGTCATTTCGGCGAGGACGACGGTGACCGCGATCGGGTCGAACGACAGGAGCTTCACCGCGGCCGAGGCCGGGCCGTTGACGGTGTGCGTCGCCGCGAGGACGGCCGCGCCGTGGGCGTCGAGCCGGGCCCGGGTCGCCGCCGCGCCGAGCACCACCGCGTGGTGCGGGGAGACGCCGAGCGCCGTCCACGGGTCCTCCGGCCACGCGGCGCGCGCGATGCGGCGCAGCGCGCGGCCTTGCGCGCGGGAGGAGGCGCGGGCCGGGGCGGACGGGGTGCGGGCGTCGAGTTCCGCGTCGAGTTCGGTCCACGGCGCGTCGGCCGGCACCGCGTACGGTCCGGCGGCGAGGGCCGCGCAGGCGGCGAACGCGGCCTGCACCGTGCCCGCGCCGTAGAGGCGGCCGAGGAGGAAGTCGGTGAGTGTGTCGAGGTCGTGGACGGCGCCGCGGGCCACCGCGTTTTCCAGTCCGCCGGAGTGGGCGTGTCCGCCCGCGGGGAGTCGTGAGTCGCCGAGGAGAAGGAGTCCCGCCCCCATGATGTACCACCCCAAATTTCAAGTACCGTTCGAAGCCGTCGATTCCGGTCCTGGCCGGTCACCGCTGCCGATTGGCTGCATGCGTGTCGCGGCCCCTTGCGGGCCCGCCCTGCACGGTCAGGCTACCTGTCGTTTGTTAACGGAAGGCAGCCGGGTCAGAACAGGAAGTAACGCTGCGCCATCGGCAAAGCGGCAGCGGGCTCCGATTCCACCTTCTCGCCGTCGATGCGCACGGCGAACGTCCCGGGGTCGACCTCGATGCGCGGGGTCGCGTCGTTGAGCGGCATGGCGCTCTTGCCGCGGGCGCGCACGTCGGCGACCGGAACGAGTCTGCGGCGTACCGCGAGGCGGTCCGCGAGGCCGGCGTCGAGCGCCGCCGGCGCGACGAAATGCACGCTCGTGGCACGGGCGTTCGCGGCGCCGAACATCGGCCGCGGCAGCACCGGCTGCGGGGTGGGGATGGACGCGTTGGCGTCCCCCATCGCGGCGTGCGCGATCGCCCCGCCCTTGAGCACGAGGTGCGGGCGCACACCGAAGAACGCGGGCTCCCACAGCACCAGATCGGCGAGCTTGCCGACCGCGACCGACCCGATCTCGTCGTCGAGGCCGTGCGCGACGGCCGGGCAGATCGTGTACTTCGCGATGTACCGGCGTGCCCGGAGGTTGTCGGATGCACCGTCACCGGGGAGCGCGCCGCGCCGCACCTTGTTGACGTGCGCGGTCTGCCACGTCCGCAGCACGGTCTCGCCGACCCGGCCCATGGCCTGGCTGTCCGATCCGATCATCGAGATCGCGCCGAGGTCGTGCAGCACGTCCTCGGCGGCGATCGTCGACGGCCGGATCCGGGATTCCGCGAAGGCCAGATCCTCCGGCACCGACGGGTTGAGGTGGTGGCACACCATCAGCATGTCGAGGTGTTCCTCGACCGTGTTGACGGTGTGCGGCCGGGTCGGATTCGTGGACGACGGAAGGATGTTCGGCAGCGCCGCGACGGTGATGATGTCCGGCGCGTGCCCGCCGCCCGCGCCTTCCGTGTGGTAGGCGTGGATCGTCCGGTCGCCGATCGCCGCCAACGTGCCTTCGACGAAGCCGGTTTCGTTGAGCGTGTCGCTGTGCAGCGCGACCTGCACGCCCGACGCTTCGGCGACGCGGAGGCTGGCGTCGATCACCGCGGGGGTCGAACCCCAGTCCTCGTGCACCTTGAACCCGGCCGCGCCGGAGCGCAGTTGCTCCCACAGTGCGGCGTCCGAGACCGTATTGCCCTTGCCGAGGAGCACGAAGTTGATCGGGACGTCGTCCAGTGCTTCGAGCATCCGGGCGAGATGCCACGCGCCGGGCGTGACCGTCGTCGCCTTGCTGCCTTCCGCGGGTCCGGTGCCGCCGCCGATCATCGTGGTCACGCCCGCACCGAGCGCCTCGGCGAACTGCTGCGGGCAGATGAGGTGGACGTGGCAGTCGACGGCGCCCGCGGTGAGGATCCGCCCATTGCCGGAGATCACCTCGGTGGACGGGCCGATCACCAGGTCGGGGTGCACGCCGTCCATGGTGTCCGGGTTCCCGGCCTTGCCGATGCCGCAGATCCTGCCGTCGCGGATGCCGACGTCGGCCTTGACCACACCCCAGTGGTCGAGGATGACGGCGCCGGTGACCACCGTGTCCGGTGCGCCGTCCGCACGGGTCACGGCGGATTGGCCCATCGACTCGCGGATCACCTTGCCGCCGCCGAAGATGGCCTCGTCGCCGCCCGCACCGCGCGGACGGCACAGGTCTTCGGTCACTTCGACGATCAGGTCGGTGTCGGCGAGCCTGATGCGGTCGCCGGTGGTCGGGCCGTAGAGCAGCGCGTAGCGGTGCCGGTCGATGGCGCTCATGCGACCGCCCCGTCGGCGGGATCGGCTTCCGTCGGCGGTGCCGGTGGCACCGCGTCGAGGGTGCCCCCGCGGCCGTCCTTCAGCCCGGGGACGACGCGGGCACCGGCGATCGGCACCAGCTGCACCTCGCGGACGACGCCCGGCTCGAACCGGACGGCCGTGCCCGCGGGGACGTGCAGCCGCCGCCCCCACGCCGCCGCCCGGTCGAAGTCGAGCGCGTCGTTGGCCGCCGGGAAGTGCAGATGCGAACCGATCTGCACCGGCCGGTCCCCCGTGTTGAGGACCCGCAGCGCGGTGACCGGGCGGCCCGGGTTGAGGGGCACCGGCCCGTCGCCGAGCAGGACTTCGCCGGGCACCACGGGCCCGGGCGACGCGGGAGGGCGGACCCGGCCGCGAGGCCGGGTGGTTGCCGGTCCGGAGCCGGGTCCGACGCCGTTGGCGGACCCGGAACCGTTCGGGGACGCGCCGCCGCGGCCGGCGGTCACGGGATCGGGTGGTGCACCGTCACCAGCTTGGTGCCGTCCGGGAACGTCGCCTCCACCTGCACCTCCCCGAGCATCTCGGGGACGCCGTCCATGACGTCGTCCCGGCCGAGCACGTGCCGGCCGGCCTCCTGGAGATCCGCCACACCGCGCCCGTCGCGGGCCCCCTCGAGGAGGAACGACGACAGGACGGCGACCGACTCCGGATAGTTGAGCCGCAGGCCGCGGGCTCGGCGCCGACGCGCCAGGTCGGCCGCGTACGAGAGCATCAGCCGCTCTTGTTCGTGCGGTGTCAGCAGCACGCGCGGGTCCCCCGTTCTTCCGATCGACCGGTGCCTCCTGGCTTGCCCACGAGAATCCCCGGCCCGTGTTTCCCTCCGGTGCGGCCGTTGTTACCGACAGGTATCCAACTGCTCACGCTCCCGGTCGGGTTCGCATACGTCCCAGTCTGTCCGGACTGCGGTGCCGGGCGCGGCGGACGCGCCCGGCACGAACGGGTGATCACGATCGGGTGAGGTACGGCTTTCCGCCTGCCGCTGTCGCCGGTGTCGCGGCGTCAGAACCCTTCGCCCGGCGGCGCCTCGGTCACATCCGCCGGCGCGAATCCGAACACTTGCCCGTAGAACCACAGTTCCGCTTCACGCGCGCGGATGATGTTCTCCGCCTTCCGGAACCCGTGCTGCTCGCCCTCGAAGGCCAGGTACACGTACGGCAGACCCTTGTCGCGCACCGCGCCCACGATCATCTCGGCCTGCGACGGCGGCACGACCTCGTCTTCGAGGCCCTGGAACACCGCGAGCGGGCAGTCGATGCCGTCGACGTGGTTGATCGGCGAACGCTCCGCGTACACCCCGGCCTTGTCCGGGTACGGCCCGACCAGCCCGTCCAGGTACCGCGATTCGAACTTGTGTGTGTCCCGGGCGAGTGCCGCCAGGTCCGCGACGCCGAAATGGCTCGCGCCCGCCTGAAATGTGTCGCCGAACGCCAGCGCGGCCAACGTGGTGAACCCGCCCGCGGAACCGCCGCGGATCGCCAGCTTGCCCGGGTCGACCACCCCCGTGTCGGCGAGGTGGCGCGCCGCCGCCTGGCAGTCCTCGACGTCGACGACGCCCCAGGCACCGTCCAGAAGTTCCCGGTAAGGGCGGCCATAGCCGGTGCTGCCGCCGTAGTTGACGTCGACGAACGCGAACCCGCGGGTCGTCCAGTACTGGATGTTCAGCGTCAGCATCGCCCGCGTCATCGACGTCGGCCCGCCGTGGATCGACACGATCAGCGGAGGCAGCGTCCCTTCGGGCGCCTGAACCTCCGCATGCCGGGGCCGGTACAAGATCGCGTAGGCCGTGCGCCCGCCCGCGGACGGGAACGCGATCGGCTCGGGCACCGCCACCCACTCCGGCCCGATCACCGGTTCCTGCGCCGGGCGCAGGCGTTCCAGGAGGGCGTGTGCGCCGTCGACGTCCTGGCCGCCGGCGAGCGGCTGCGTGTCGTCGATCTCCGCGGCCACGCCGCCGGCTTCCGCCGCGGGCTGCGGCAGCGACACCCCGAGCGGTTCGGCGGGCTCGGCGGGGCCGGCGCCGACGAGCACCACGTCCGGGCCGCCCGCCGGGCCCGCGACGACCTCGGCCATCCAGGTCAGCCCGGTGACCAAAGCCTGCGGGGCGAGTTCCGGACGGGCCGGGTCGGCGACGGCCAGATCGCACAGGCCGTCGCGGACCAGCCGGCACGCGATCCGGCCGTCCGGCAGGAACGCGAACACCCGCATGCCGAGCGACCACTGCGGACCGCCGATCTCCGCGTCGACCGGCGCTACGACCTCGACCTGCCCGCCCGCGCCCACCCGGTGCAGGTTCCACCACCCGCCGCGGCGGTCCGATGCGAACCACAGCGCGCCGTCCGGCCCCCACGTCGGCTGGACGACCGACTCGCCGGGACCGCCCGCGACGACCTCGCCTTCGCCGAGCGCCGGGCCGCCTCCGGGGGCGGTGCCGACGGGGGCGACGACGAGTTCGGTGGCGTCCCACGGCATGTCCGGGTGGTTCCACTGCGTCCAGGCGAGCGCCGAACCGTCGGGGGCGACCTGCGGCGACGACACGAAGTCCGGCCCGGTCACCAGCACCCGGACCCCGCCCGGGTCCGCCGCCGCGGACCCGTCCAGCGGGAACGCGACGATCTCGTTGACCGCCTCGCCGTGCGCGGCGACGGTGTCGGGCGCGTGGCTCTCCCGGACCGCGACCACCCATGCCCGGTCGCCCCACACGCCCGCGGGCACGATCTCGGCGGCGCCGTAGCGGAACCCGTGCGGGACGGGCGGCTCCGGGGTGACCGGCACCGCGGCGTCGGCCGCGACACCCGGGTCGAGGCGGTAGACGCGCTGGTCGGACCAGTTCGCGTAGACCAGGACGCCGCCCCGCACGTTCCAGGCGTCGCCGCCGTACTCGTGCACCCGGGTACGCGCCGACACCCCGTCGGCCAGCATGTCGGTACGCGTGCCGTCCGGCGTTCGGCGCACGATCTGCTCACGCCCGCCCTCGGACGGACGCGCCTCGGACCACCACACGTCGGCGCCGTCCACGCGCACTTCGAGCGGCACCGCGACGCCGGCGACCAGCGACTCCGCGGTGACCGGTGACGGCCAGGAGCCGTACGGGAGTTCGGTGTGTGTCGTCATGGGGTGATTCTGTCGCGTCCCGGGGCGGAGAGGTGAAACGTGGGGCGGACGACACGGCGGGGTGGGGATGAGGAGGGTGGGTTGGGTTGGGTTGGGTTGGGGTGGCGGGGCGGGGACGCGAGTTGGTTGGTCCGGGCGGACCGGCCTGGCGGTTGGGCAGGGCGGGACGGGCGTGTGACGTCGGTCGGCGCGGCCGGGTCTGGACGGTGCGTCGGCGCCTGTCGGCAGGGCAGCTCGGCTCCCGCGCGGGCCGCACGCGTCGGCGGGGCGAGTTGGCTGGTCGGCGCGGGCAGGCCGGGCAGGCCGGGCAGGCCGGCAAGGGAGGACGGGGCCTGTGGCGTCAGTCGGCGCGGCCGGGGCGGCGCGGGGCTGGTCGGCGACGACGGTCTCGGGGCGGGCATCTCCAGTCAGCGGGGCGGCGAGGCGAGTTGGTTGGTCGACGCGCACGCGCCAGGCTGGTCGCCAAGACAAGACAGGGCCCGTGGGGTCAGCAGGCGCGGCCGGGTCGGGGCAGGTCGGCGACGCAAGTCGGCTGGGCGCGGGCAGCTCTGGTCGGCGGGGCGGCGTATCGACTGGTCGCGCACAGGCCTGGCTGGTCGCCAAGGCAAAGGGCGTGCGGGGTCAGTCGGCACGGCCTGGGCAAGTCGGCGGGTCGGGGCCGGCAGGTGAGGCTGGTCGGCTCGGGCGCAGGTAGCACGGGTCGGCGTCGGTGGCGGCGGGCCGCCTTCGGAACTCCCCGGTCGCGGAGCTGCCCGCCGTTGCCGTGGCCGAGGGGTCGTGTGGTCGCGTCGGCCCGGCTCGGCCCGGCTACGTCCGGCTCGACGCGCCCCCACCCCGACTTGACCCGACCCGGCCCGGCTTGGCGCGGCTCGACTCGGACCGGACCGGCCCGGCAGCGTCGAGCACCGTCCCGCCGCCAGAAAGAAAACCCGCTCGCACCTGCCCGCCCCCGCGGCGGACAATGGGGGAATGCCGACAGATCTCGATATCCGCGGCTCGGTGGTGCCCGCGGCCGAGCTGTCCTGGCGTTTCTCGCGCTCCTCCGGGCCCGGCGGGCAATCCGTCAACACGACGGACAGCCGCGCCGAAGTGTCCTTCGACCTGGCCGCGACCACCTCGCTGCCGGAGTTGCTGAAGACGCGGGCACTGCACAACCTCGCCGACCGGCTCGTCGACGGCGTCCTGACCGTCGCCGCGTCCGAACAGCGCTCCCAGCTGATGAACCGGCAGGCCGCCCAACGCCGCCTCGCCGAACTCCTCGTCGCCGCCACCGCACCGCCCCCGCCGCCCCGCCGCCCGACCCGCCCCAGCCGCCGCGCGAAAGAACGCCGGCTGACGGAGAAACACCAACGCTCCGAGGTCAAACGGCTACGAAAGTCCCCCAACGACTGACGCTGCTCGGCCGGGAGCCGACAAGGTCCGGTGGCCGCGCCGCGGCCGCCCCATCGACGGGCCACGCCGACGGCCCGCACCCCATGCCAGGCCTCCACCGGTAGCCCCGTCGCGCGGCCCCCGCACCCGCCCGACGCGCCCGCCCACGACACCAGCCCCGGGACCCGCATGAGCCAGTACTACGACCTCGGCGACCGGACCCTCTGGAATCCGTCCACCGGTGCGTCGCGGCTGTTCCTGCGCGAAGTAGCGGTCTTCGAAGCGGAACTCGGCGTCCCGTCCGGCCTCGGTCCGATGGAGAACGACGCGTGCGAAGTCGACCCGGCCGCGCTCGGCGTCTTCGTCGACGCGCTGGTGGACCGGCATCGGCGGATCAGGCACGCGGTCGTTCATGCGCTGTCCGAAGGCTTCGCCGCCATGATGCTGGTCCTCGCGGAGCGTGCGGGTGTCGGAGTGCGGTGGGAGTCGGCCGAGTCGGACCCGGCCGCGGCAGCTCACGATGTGCAGGCCGGCCCCGCGGTCGGCTGTCTCTCCCAGGTCGCGGCCGATCGCGCGCTGCGCCGCAAAGCTCAAGAGCTGTCCCGATTCATGGCGGTCTGATAGGCCGTAACCCGGGCGGATTGCGTCAAAGTCGGCCGGGAAAGCGCCGTCGGATGTCATTCGCAATCAGCCGCGGAGAACCGCACGTACCGCATCGCGGGGCGCCCCACACTGGCCGTCCACGTCCTTCCGCACATCAGAGGATTTCCCGGATGCGCCGTCCTTTCGCGGCCGCCTGCCATGCGTCGGCTTCGACAGCGCGCCAGGCCGCGGCTCCCCTCGCAGGCCCCCCGGCCGCCGACCGCCCCGTGCGGCGCCGGAGATCGTGGTGAGCGCCGCGGGGCGCCCCGGATCGCGCCGCGCGGCGCACCGGGAGCGCGCCGAGGCGCGGCTGCGCCGTACCGCCGACGTACCCGCCGCGTCCGGCGGCGTGCCGGTCCCCGCGCCGCGGTCCGCGGCGCCGCCCGGTCCGGTGCTGGTGCGGTGGACGCTGCCGCCCGTGCTCGCCGCGGTGCCCGAAGTCCGGCACCGGCTGCGCGACCTCCTCCGCGGCTGGCGGGTCGACGACGACCTGACCGACACCCTGCTGCTGGCCGCGACCGAACTGGTGTCCAACTCGGTCCGACACGCCGCGGTGCTGACCGAGCAGGTCCGCGTGACCTGCGCGATCGCGCACGGGCGGATCCGGCTCGACGTCAGCGACGACCACCCCTTTCGGCCGCGCGCGTTGATGGACACCGGCATGGACGCGGAGGACGGCCGCGGGCTGTTCATCGTCAAGCTGACGATCGCGGAAGCGAACGGCGTGATCGACGTCCTGGCCTCGGAGACCGGCAAAACGATCCGGATCCGCGTGCCGGTGCCCCTCTAGCTTCGGACGGGGCGGACCGGGCGGACGGGGCGGCAGGGCAAACGGGTCGGACCGGTCAGACGGGAACGACCCGGATCGGCGCCGACTCCCACGACCGGCTCACCTGGCCGAGGCGCCGCACCGGCTCCCCCGCGAGTTCGATCCGCTCCACCTTGCGGACGAAAGCGTTGAGCAGCGTCTTCGCCTCCAGCCGCGCCAGCGCCTGACCCGGACAGCTGTGCGCGCCCGAGCCGAACGCCAGGTGGTCCACCGGGTTCCGGCCCACGTCGAACCGGTCCGGGTCCGCCCACTTGCGCCCGTCGCGGTTCGCCGAGCCGAACAGCAGCATCGCCCGCGAGCCGGCCGGGACCTGCACGCCGCCGACGTCCGCGTCCCGCACCACGGTGCGGAAGAACGCCTGCACGGGGGCGTCGTACCGGAGCACTTCCTCGAACACGCCGGGGATCAGCGCCGGGTTCTCCCGCAGCGCCTTCCACTGGTCGGGGTGTTCGGCGAGGAGCACGAGCATCTGCGCGAGGGCATCGGACGCCGTCCCCATGCCGGAGACCAGGAACGTCATGATCACCGACATCGCCTCGACCTCGTTCACCTCCCCGCGGTCGGCCGCTTCGAAGACCTTGGCGCCCATGCCGTCCGGGTCGAGGTTCTCGCGCGTGACGACCTCGGACACGTACGTGATGAGGTCCGCGAGCAGCGGCTTCGCGGCCGCGGAACGCTCGTTGTCCGGACCGAAGTTGTCGAACACGGCGGCTGCCCAGCGCGGCAGCGGCTCACGGCCCTGCACCGGCAGGCCGACCAGGTCGCCGAGCACGTCGACGGGGAATGTGCGGCCCCAGTCGGCCACCGCGTCGAACGTGCCGCGCGCCAGCAGGTCCGCGACCAGGTCCTCGGCACGCACGCGGATCATGTCCCCGAGCATCGGCAGGTGCCGCGGGCCCAACTGGGCGCCCATCAAACGCCGGTACCGCTCCAGGTCGGGCGGGTCGATGCTGCTCGGCAGCCCGGCCTCGACCGGGTCCGCGATCGGACGCAGGCCGATGCCGCCCGTGGACGAGAACGTCTCGTGGTCGCGCAGTGCCTCGCGCACGTCCGCGTACCGGCCGATCGCCCATACGTCGTGGCGCGGCAGGTGCACCGCGGGACCGGCTTCCCGGATCCGTGCCCACGCGGGGTACGGGTCGGCCAGCACGTCGTCCGCGAACGGGTCGAAGGCGGCAGCGAAGCCCGGGTCGACGCCCGGGCCGGCCTCGAGCGTGCGTTCGGCGGTATCCCCCTGGGCAGGCTGCGTGGTCACGACGCACCTTCTTCCTCGGCCCGTGGCGGCGGACCGTAGACGTCCCGGCGCGATGGAAGGAGCAGAGCGGGGCAAAGGCCGGGAGAACGCTGGGAGCACGGTAATGGCTTTCCGGGGCCGCCAGAAGGGGTTTGTTCCGGACACCCCTCCGGGCGCCCCCGGTGCGCGGCCGTTCCTTGGGCTGTGCTTTCCCGCGTTGCTATCCCGCGCTGCTATCCCGCGCTGCCTTCTGTCGGCCCGGTTTTCTGCCGGCGCGACTACTCCTCGCCGGGCTTCTCCCGCCCGGTCGCTCCCGTCGCTCCCGGCCCCGGTGCTCAGCGGAACGCGTCGAATCCCGTCAGTGCCTTGCCAATCACCAGCGTGTGCATCTCGGACGTGCCTTCGTACGTCAGCACCGATTCGAGGTTCGTCACATGCCGCATGATCGGATACTCCAGCGAGATCCCGTTGGCGCCCAGGATCGTGCGGGACGTCCGACAGATCTCGATGGCTTCCCGGACGTTGTTGAGTTTGCCGAAACTCACCTGCTCCGGCCGCAGCGTCCCGGCGTCCTTGCGGCGACCGATGTGCAGGGCGAGCAGCAGGCCCTTGTGGAGTTCGAGTGCCATGTCCGCGAACTTGGCCTGGGTGAGCTGGAACCCGCCGATCGGCTTTCCGAACTGCTCGCGCGTCCGGCTGTAGTCGAGCGCCGCTTCCAGACAGGTCCGGGCGGCGCCGAGGGAACCCCACACGATCCCGAAGCGCGCCTCGTTGAGGCAGCTCAACGGCCCGCGCATGCCGGTCACCTCCGGCAGCACCGCATCCGCGGGCAGCCGCACATCGTCCAGCACCAGTTCGCTGGTGACCGACGCGCGCAGCGACATCTTGTGGTGGATGTCGTGCGCCGAGAACCCGTCGGTGCCGGTCGGCACCACGAACCCGCGGATGCCCTCGTCGGTACGCGCCCACACCACCGCCACGGACGCCACCGAGCCGTTGGTGATCCACATCTTGCGGCCGTTCAGCACCCAGTCGGTGCCGTCGCGCTTGGCGTACGTCCGCATCGACGCCGGATCCGACCCGTGGTCCGGCTCGGTCAGCCCGAAACAGCCGATCGTCTCACCCGCCGCCATGCGCGGCAGCCACTCCTCCTTCTGTGCCTCGGACCCGAACCGGTGGATCGCGAACATCGCCAGCGACCCCTGCACCGACACCAGCGACCGCAGCCCCGAATCGCAGGCCTCGAATTCCAGACAGGCCAGGCCGTACTGCACGGCCGACGCACCGGTGCAGCCGTAACCCTCCAGGTGCATGCCGAACGCACCGATCCGACCGATCTCGACGGCGAGCTCCCGGATCCCGGGCAGCTCACCGCGCTCGAACCAGTCCGCCACATACGGCGCGACCCGGTCGGCACAGAACCGCCGCACGGTATCCCGGACAGCCAGTTCCTCGGCATCGAACAAGTCGTCGATCCCCAGCGGATCGCGCGGATCGATCGGCGCGAGCGCCATACGTGCCTCCCAGGGCCAGGTCGAACGGTCTTCCGGCACACCACCGCACCGGGCCGGCACCGGCGCTCCGCCCGTCCATCCGTCCGGAACCGCCGCACCCGACCCGGCCGGAAACGACCGGGCAGAACAAGTGACGGCCCCTTGCTACCACCCGGTTCACCCGGCTGTCTGCGGGGAACACCCGAACGCTGCGAGGGACCGCCGCAACGTCCGCTTCGGCATCCGGCCCGCCGGTCACCCACGCACGCGGACCCTTCCGATCAGGACCGGCGACGCATCCGGACGACGCGGACCGCCACCCGGTCCCGAGACCGAGCACGGCCGGCCGCCGTGGCGCCGCATCCGCTACCGCTTCACAGGCCTTTCTCCCGGTTCAATGCCTATATGACCGCTTATGGCCGCTTGTGACCGCACGGGTGGGCGTGGGATTGCTGGCGCTGCCCGGTCGCCGTCGCGAACCGTGCAACCGCAACGAAGCACCACCGAGCGTCCTTCGCTCAGTGCCCGCGCTGCGGGACCGGGTCGTGGCCTCCCTCGTGGCCGGGGTTGCAGCGGGACAGGCGGCGGAGGGTGAGCCGGGTGCCGCGCCAGGCGCCGTGGCGTTGCAGGGACTGGGCGGCGTAGGTCGAACAGCTGGGGGTGTAGCGGCATATCGGTTCGGGCTTGCGGGGGCTGAGGGACAGCCGGTACCAGCGCACCGCGCGGAAGAGCGTGCGGGCGGCACGGCCCTGGGGCAGGACACGGTCGGTCTGCGACAGCGGCTTGCCGTGCGCGGCAGTGCGGATCGGGCGGCCGACCAGCGCGCGGATCGCCGACCACAGCACGACGAACGGCAGCACCAGGACGATGCGGAGCAGGCAGGGGTCGCAGCCCCCGCAGCCGTCACCGCTGCCGCCACCCCCGCCGCGGCTGCCGCCGCCACCGCCGCCACCGCCGAAGCAGCCATCGCCGTCTTTACGGCCGCCACCGCCGCCCTTGCCGCCGGGCATGCAGCCGCAACCGTCCTTGTCTCCGCCGGAGTTCCCACCGGAGCCGCCGACGTTGGCATCGCCGGACGGACCGCGGTCGGAAGCCCCCGACGACGACCCGCCCTGGCCACTGCCCCCACCGAGCGGACCGTCGCCCCGCGCCGAGTCACCCCGACCGTCCCGACCGTCCCGGCCACCGCGCCCGCCGCCGCCCGGCCAGGAGCCGGGGCCGTCCCCGGTCCCGCTCTCGTCGAGGATCACGTCGAGCGCGTCGTCGCCGTCGTCGTCGGGCCCGCACGGGTTCGCACACGGATTCCGGTACGGCTCACGGCAGTCCCGCCGGTGCTGCACCGGCTGCTGCCCGCCCGCCCCGTACGGATTGCCCCCGCCCGCGGCCCCGCCGCCGAACGGATTCCCTGTGTGCGCCATTGCTCGACCCTTTCCTCCCCGTCAACCCGGCACCGAGCGACCCCGCCTGCCCCGACACCTTGCCAGAGGCCCCGACAAGCCCATCGGTTCCCCGCGAATTTTGCCGGGTACGCCCCCCGATCACACAACCGACCGATCCGGAACACGCGAGCACCGCGGCAGCTCCGGAACGGTGCGCAACGGCAGAAGAAGCGCACCGTCACGTACGGTCGACGTTCGCGCCTCGGCGCTGTCCGCCAACGCGTCGCGAACTCCGGGCCGAACTACATGAATCGTCAACATCGCGGCAACAAGTGATTCCTAGCCTCGAAACAGCCACGGAGGAGTAGCCGCGGCGTGTCCCCCTCAGGACACGCCGCCGACGCATGCGCTCACGGGCCCGCTCGACAGACGCGTGTTCACGACGGTCGGCGCGCCTCGGCGCCGACACGACGGAGACAGCAATGAGCATGCCCGACGCCGCGACCAGCCCGGAGCCGCCGAACCCCGCGCTGGAGAGCGCCATTCGCCAGGCGACGGACGGCCCGTGGTGGGCCGGCTTCCACACGGGAATCGCCGAACTGCGCGGGCGACTCGCCGCCGCGCGGCAGGCCTCCGCGCCGACGGCGCCCTCGCCCGACGTGGGAGCAGCCGCGGCCGCCGACTTGTCGGCGGCGGTCCACGCGATCGTGCAGGCCGATCCGCCTGCCCCGCGGGCGCCGTCGACTCATGAGGAACGCCGCGCCGAGGCGGTGCGTTCGGGTCTCCGGACGACGCTCGGCCATGCCACGGTGCTGGCGCACCGGGACGCGCAAGCCGCGATCGAGGCCGCGGACGCCGCGCCGCCGCGCGTGCCGTACGTCGGCGAGGACGAGGGCTCCCGTATCGACGTCGCGTACAGCAACCCCCACTACGGCGCCTACGACGCCGCCCGCCAGACGGTGACACGAGGCGCGGCGACACAACTCGCCACGTTGCGGGGACGCGTCGAGACCGTGCGCACCGCCACCGCCGCACTTGCCGAGCGGGCGGCTGCCGGTGCCCGCCCTGTCGACCGGCTCCGCGCACACGCCCAACTCGGCAACATCCAGGCCCACATGCACGGGCTCACCGCGCACTACCGGAACGAGGTCCTCTCCCGAGGGCCCGCCCCGGCCAAGACCGCCGAGAAGTCCCCGGGCTGACCGGACACGTTCGTCCCGACCCGCGGAGGCCGCGTCACGGCACAGCATGTTCGCGGTGACGGTCGGCGAGAGGGCACACCACACGCGCCGTAAGCGGCGGCACGACGCCGGGACCGCCGCACGAGCAGGGAACAAACGGCGGCAGGCCGTCGGTCGGGACGGAGACCGTCCCCACCGACGCCCACGCCCACCGCACCCCGCGGCGGGCGCAGGGCGCGGACGGCGGCAGGCCATCGCCCCGGGGACGCTCTCCGTCCCGACCGACAACCCCACGCGCGCCGCCGCCGCACCTGCCGGCATCGCCGCCTACAGCGGCCTGCCCCTACTTCTTCGGCGACGGATTCCTCCGCATCTCCTTGTGGATCACCTTCCACTGCCGCGCCCGTTCCGCCCGCAGGCGCTGGTCGGTCCGCGAAGCGATCCACTCCGCTTCACGCCGCAGTTTGCGGTAGCTCTCCAGACGGCGTTCCGGGAGCGCCCCGGTCTCCACCGCGTCGAGGACCGCGCAACCGGGTTCGGCGACGTGGGTGCAGTCGGCGAAGCGGCAGTCGGCGGCGTACTCCTCGATGTCGGCGAACGCCAGGTCCAGGCCGTCCTCGACGTCGTAGAGGCCGACGCCGCGCAGGCCCGGGGTGTCGACGAGGACACCCCCGCCGGGCAGCGGCACGAGTTCGCGCCAGGTGGTGGTGTGCCGGCCCTTGCCGTCCTGGCGGACGGCGCCGGTTTCGAGGTCGGCCCCGGTCAACGCCGCCGCGAGGGTCGACTTGCCGGCGCCCGAGGTGCCGATGAGGGCGACGGTGCGGCCGCTCGCCAGCGCGGCCAGGACGTCGAGGCCGACGCCGTCGACCGCGCTGACGACCAGGACGTCCGCGCCCGGGGCGGACGTTTCGACGTCGGCCCGGACGTCGTCCGCGTCGTCCACCGTGTCGGCCTTGGTGAGGACGACGGCCGGCTGGGCGCCGGAGTCCCAGGCGACGGTGAGGAGGCGTTCGATGCGGCCGAGGTCGGGTTCGACGTCGAGGCCGACGACGACCAGGACGAGGTCGACGTTCGCCGCGAGCACCTGGCCTTCGGAGCGGGCGGACGCCGACGACCGCGTGACCGCGGTACGTCGGGTCAGCAGCGCCTCGACCGCGGTGCCGTCGGCGGTGAGCACGGCCCAGTCGCCCGTGCACGGCAGTCCGCCGGTGCCGTGCGCGGCGCGCACGGTGCCGTCGGCGGTGACGATCTCGCACAGCGAGCGGTCGACGCGCGACACCCGGCCGACGGCGAGACCGCGGTCCGCGTACGGCGCGAACTCGGCGTCGCGGTCGGCGTCCCAGCCCAGGGCGACGAGCGCCGCCGGACCGGCGGACATGTCGGCGGAAGCCGACGAGGACAGAAGAGAAGGAGATCCGAAAGAGAATTCGGAGATCACGTCGGGAGACCCTTCGAAACGGGTCCCTGCGAAAGCCGTACGCGGACGGAGCCGCTAGAAGGCCGGGACCCGGAGGTGTGTGGTGGACGCGAAAGCGGGGCCGCGCACAACGGCCACAGTCCAGGCGACGTTGCTCTTCACGGTCTCCACCTCCCCACTCTCCACAGCTCGACAGGTCAACGGCACGAAGCCGACCCACAGACTACGGGGATCCCCGACCCGGATCCACTCCTTTTCCCGATCCCCGCGCAAGCGCCCGACACAGCGCACACACCGCACACACCGCACACAGCGAGCATCAGCGCCGCACACGCAGCGGCCGACCGGAAACGGCCGCGGGATCCCTACCGGCTCTCCCGCCGCGCATGGTCGTCCGGCCCCGCGTTCGTCGGCCGCACCGGCGGCCACAGCTGCTCGTCCAGCGACAGCCCCGGCGGCGTCTGCCCCAGCGGAAGCTGCACCGGCGGCGGCCCCGCGTCGATGCGGTGGTTGCCGTTGCGCGTCTCGGGCGGCTTGCCGCGCGACGGGTAGTTGGCCCAGCGCTCGGGGAACTCCGACGGCGGTTCGTCCGCGTCCGCGCCGTCCGGCGCGATGAGGTCGACGGTCTCGTCGGCCGGGTCGGTCGGGTCCCAGTCGCCCGGGAGCCCGCGGTGCCGGCCCGCGCGGCGGACGGTCGCCATCGCGCGGGCGATCTCCGCGGCGGCCTCTTCCTTCTCCTTCTCGGCGCGCGCCTGCGCGGTCTCCTCGCTCGGCCAGACCTGGTCGATGGCGGCGTTCATCGCCGCGCCGATGAGGATCGCCATCGCGGCGAAGTACATCCACATGAGCACCGCGACAGGTGCCGCGAGCGACCCGTAGACGGTCGGGCCGTCGACGGTCGTCGCGAGGTACACGCGCAGCAGGAAGCTGCCGAGGATGCACAGCAGCAGGGCGACCAGCGCGCCCGGGATGTCCTCGCGCCACGGCGTCCGCACCGGCACGGACACGTGGTAGAGCGTGGTGAGGAAGCACACCGACAGCACGACCAGCACAGGCCAGTACAAGATGTGCACCGTCCCCGCGAAGTGCGGGAACGCCTTCACCACCAGATCGGGCCCGGCCAGCAGCAGCGGGATCAGGAACATGCCGAGCAGCAGCCCGACCGTGTAGAGCGTGAACGACAGCACCCGGGTGCGGACGATGCCGCGCTTCCCGGAGAGCCCGTACATGATCGTGATCGTGTCGATGTACACGTTGAGCGCGCGTGACCCGGACCACAACGCGATCACGAAGCCGACCGAGATGATGTCCGCGCGCCCCGACGCGAAGACGTCGTTGACGAGCGGCACGACGACTTGGTCGACGCTCTTCTGCGACAGCACGCTGCCGCTCGCGTCGATGATGTCCTGCTTGAACCCGTCGATCGTGCTCTGGCCGAGCAGCCCCTGGAGGTAGCCGATGGTGCCCGCGAGGCCGAGCAGCAGCGGCGGCAGCGAGAGCAGCATGAAGAAGCCGGCCTCCGCGGCCAGGCCCGTCACCCGGTTCTCGTAGCACGAGATGAACGTCTCGCGGACTATCCGCCAGAGAGCGCTCCGCAACCGGATGCGGCCGGGACCGCGGACCGGCGACCGTTCTTTCTTGTCCGCTGCCACGGTTCTAAAGTATCGGGCATGGGCCGCCCTACCCACGTAGTCGCCAACCAGCCTCCTCCGCTCACCGGATACGACGTCTTCGGCGCCGACGTGGCGCTCGTCGACGCGGTCTCCAGACACGCCCCCGGCGCCGACCTCGGACGACTCCGCGAGCTGGGCCGGCTGGCCGGCGGCGAGACCGCCCAGGAGTGGGGCCGGCTCGCCAACACCCACACGCCGGTGCTGCGCACCCACGACCGCTTCGGCAACCGCATCGACGAGGTCGAGTTCCACCCCGCTTGGCACGACCTCATGCGCACCGCCGTCGGCTACGGCCTCGCGGGCGCGCCGTGGACGAGCAAGGAGCCCGCACCGCACGTGTGGCGCGCCGCCGCGTTCCTGACATGGAGTCAGGCCGAGGGCGGGCACGGCTGCCCGATCTCCATGACGTACGCCGCGATCCCGGCGATCCGCACCGACCCGGTGCTCGCCGCCGAGTGGGAGCCGCGCCTGGCCTCCACCGCCTATGGCGACCAGCTCCTCCGCGAGCCCGGCACCAAGCCCGGCTGCCTGGCCGGCATGGGCATGACCGAGAAGCAGGGCGGCACCGACGTCCGGGCGAACACCACCGAAGCCGTGCCGCTCGCCGCGGACGGCGAATACCTGCTGACCGGGCACAAGTGGTTCTGCTCGGCCCCCATGTGCGACGTGTTCCTGGTGTTGGCGCAGGCGCCGGGCGGTCTGACGTGCTTCCTGGTGCCGCGGGTGCTGCCCGACGGCAGCCGCAACGTGTTCGCGCTGCAGCGCCTCAAGGACAAGCTGGGCAACAAGTCCAACGCCTCGTCCGAGGTCGAGTTCGACGGCACGTGGGCGCGGCGCCTCGGCGACGAGGGCCGCGGGGTGTCCACGATCATCGGCATGGTGTCGGCGACGCGTCTGGACTGCACGATCGGCTCGGCCGCGCTCATGCGGCGCGCGGTCACGGAGGCCGTCCACCACGCCGCCTACCGGCACGTCGGCGGGAAGGCCCTCGTCGACCAGCCGCTGATGACGAACGTGCTGGCGGACCTGGCGATCGAGTCCGAGGCCGCGACGACGCTGGCGATCCGGATGGCCGCCGCGTACGGCAGCAGCGAGCCGCAGGAACAGGCGCTGTTCCGCATCGCGGTCGCCGTGTCCAAGTACTGGACGACGAAGCGCGGCATCGCGGTCGCCGCGGAAGCGATGGAGTGCCTGGGCGGCAACGGCTACGTCGAGGACGGCGGCATGCCCCGCATCTACCGCGAGGCCCCGGTGAACGCGATTTGGGAGGGCTCCGGCAACGTGCAGGCGCTCGACGTGCTGCGCGCGCTGCGCCGCGAGCCGGCCTGCCTGGACGCCTTCCTCCTGGAACTCGGCACCGCGCGCGGCACCGACCACCGCTACGACGCGGCGGTCCGCGACTTCCTCACCGAGCTGGCCGACCTGGACGGCATCGAGGTCCGGGCCCGCCGCCTGGTGGAGCGGATGGCGCTGCTGCTGGAGGCGTCGGTGCTGCTGCGCTGGTCGACGCCGGAGGTGGCCGACGCGTTCTGCGCATCAAGGCTGGGCGGCGAAGGCGGCCTGATGTTCGGCACGCTCCCGCGCGGCGTCGACGCCGCGTCGATCGTCGCGCGCACCCGGGTCCCGCTGTAGAGGGCGCCTGCTGCGGGCGCGGACACCTAGCGCGCCGGGACTATGACCCCCGTCAACCGGCTGATCACCCGGGCCGCGGTCCGCAGGTCCTCGTCCGGCAGATCGGCGACCGTGGCCTCCCAGTGCCGCCGGAACCCCGTGTCGAGTTCGTCGAGCGCGCGCAGTCCCGCGGGAGTCAGCCGGGCGACGGTGCCGCCGCGACCGCGCCCGGGCCTGACGCCTTCCACCAGGCCCTCCCGGCCGAGCGCTTCGAGCATCGCGCTCACCTGGGGCAGCGGAAGGCCCACGACGGTGGCGAGGGTCGCCGGGTCCAGGTCGAGTTCGTCGGCGAGGGTGACGAGGATGCGGTGGCGGCGCACTTGGGGCGAGTCGGCGGCGGCCGAGCGCCCGGCCCGTTCGGAGCGGACCGCGGCGAGGAAGCCGTTGAGGGCGTAGCGGAGGGTCTCGACGGACTCTTCCCGGCGCTCGTCGCGGTTCTCGCCCAGGGTTTGCGCGGTACCGTCGGCGTCGTCGCGGGTTCCCCCGCGGCCGCCGCGGCGGGACTCGGGCCGGTCGAGGACATCTCCGGACACGTGAATCAGCTCCTTACCACTCCCGTACCCACCCCCGTCGGAAAACCGGCCCCCTCCGGCCATCGGCCTTCCGTACGGTAACCAACCGCACCGCATCCGCGACACGCGGCACCCACCCGAGGGCCTGAATCTCATATAACAAGATGAGCTGTCCGTTATTTGAGATCCACGCTCGTATCGCGGACGACGATGGACGACATGGCGACTCCATGCCAACCTCATCAGCATGTCTCGCGCCGGAATTGCCCTCGTCGGTCGACTTCACGTCGACCTCGGACGCATGTCCAGCGCGTTCTGTATGCCGGTCTGACGACCAACGCCCGCTCCATCTTCCGCTGCCCGGGCGCGCGGTCGTGCCGGCAGCCTGCGTCCATGCGCCCGGAACGGCGCGGAGCGGGACCGCCTGTGCGGCGCGCGTCCACGACACCCCGTCAAAGGACGCCCCATGGCCACCCCCGCCTCGGCCGCCGGCCCCCGCAAGACCTCGCGCCACCGCGGCGAGGGCCAGTGGGCGCTGGGCCACCGTGAGCCGCTCAACGCCAACGAGCAGTTCAAGAAGGACGACGACGGCCTCAACGTCCGTGCCCGCATCGAGAACGTCTACGCGCACCGCGGCTTCGACTCGATCGACAGCAACGACCTGCGCGGCCGGATGCGCTGGTGGGGCCTGTACACGCAGCGCAAGCCCGGGATCGACGGCGGCAAGACCGGTGTCCTGGAGCCGCACGAGCTGGACGACGAGTACTTCATGATGCGTGTCCGCATCGACGGCGGGCAGCTGAACCTCGCCCAGCTCCGCGCGGTCGCCGAGGTCTCCGAGCGGTACGCCCGCGGGACCGCGGACATCACCGACCGGCAGAACGTGCAGTACCACTGGATCCGCATCGAGGACGTCCCGGCGATCTGGAACATCCTCGAAGGCGTCGGCCTGTCGACCGCCGAAGCATGCGGCGACTGCCCGCGCGTCGTCATCGGCTCGCCTGTCGCCGGCATCGCCGAGGACGAGATCATCGACGGCACCTGGGCGGTCGAGGAGATCAACCGCCGCTACATCGGCAGCCACGAGTTCTCCAACCTGCCGCGCAAGTTCAAGACCGCGATCTCCGGCTCGCCGCTGCTGGACGTCGTGCACGAGATCAACGACGTGTCGTTCGTCGGCGTCGTGCACCCCGAGCACGGACCGGGCTTCGACGTGTGGGTCGGCGGCGGCCTGTCCACCAACCCGAAGCTCGCCCAGCGCCTCGGCACCTGGGTGCCGCTGGACGAGGTGCCGGAGGTCTGGGCCGGGGTCATCGGCATCTTCCGCGACTACGGCTACCGCCGCCTGCGCAACCGCGCCCGCCTGAAGTTCCTCGTCGCCGACTGGGGCGCCGAGAAGTTCCGCCAGATCCTCGAAGACGAGTACCTCAAGCGCAAGCTCACCGACGGCCCGGCCCCCGCCGAGCCCGCCAGCGCGTGGCGCGACCACGTCGGCGTGCACCGCCAGAACGACGGCAACTTCTACGTCGGCTTCGCCCCGCGCGTCGGCCGCGTCGACGGCGCCACGCTCGGCAAGATCGCCGACCTCGCCGAGGCGCACGGCTCGGACCGGGTCCGCACCACGGTCGAGCAGAAGATGCTCATCCTGGACGTCGCCGAGGACAAGGTCACGTCGCTCGTCGAGGGCCTCGAAGCGCTCGGCCTCCGGGTCAACCCGAGCCCGTTCCGGCGCGGCACGATGGCCTGCACCGGCATCGAGTTCTGCAAGCTCGCGATCGTCGACACCAAGGGCCGCGGCCAGACCCTCATCGAGGAACTCGAGCAGCGCCTGCCGGACTTCGACCAGCCGCTCACCATCAACATCAACGGCTGCCCGAACGCGTGCGCGCGCATCCAGGTCGGCGACATCGGCCTCAAGGGCCAGCTCGTCCTCGACGACGAGGGCAACCAGGTCGAGGGCTACCAGGTCCACCTGGGCGGCAGCCTCGGCTTCGACGCCGGCTTCGGCCGCAAGGTCCGCGGCCTGAAGGTCACCGCCGCCGGACTGCCCGACTACGTCGAGCGCGTCGTCCGCCGCTTCGACGAGCAGCGCACCGACGGCGAGCGGTTCGCGCAGTGGGCGGCGCGGGCCTCGGAGGCGGATCTCTCGTGAGCGAACGCGCGGCACCGTTCTACTGCCCTTACTGCGGCGACGAAGACCTGCGTCCGCACGAGGAAGGCCACGGCGCGTGGCTCTGCGGAGCGTGTCGCCGCGCGTTCTCCCTCAAGTACCTCGGCCTCGTCTTCCGCGAAGCCGGCTCCGCCGGCCCCGCCGCTCAAGCCGACCCCACAACCACTCCCGCGAAGGAGGCGACATGACCACGACCTACACCCCCGAGGCGCTGGAGCAGCTCGCCCTTGACGCCGGACGCGACCTCGAAGACGCCACCGCGGAGGAGATCCTCACGTGGGCGTCGAAGACGTTCGGCAACCGGTGGTGCGTCACCTCGTCGATGGAGGACGCCGTCGTCGCGCACCTCGCGTCGCGCGTCCAGCCCGGCATCGACGTCGTCTTCCTCGACACCGGCTACCACTTCCCCGAGACCATCGGCACCCGCGACGCGGTCGCCGCGGTCTACCCGGTCAACGTCATCACGCTGACCCCGCGCCAGAGCGTCGCCGAGCAGGACGCCGAGTACGGGCCCGCGCTGCACGACCGCGACCCCGACCTGTGCTGCGCGCTCCGCAAGGTCGCCCCGCTCGGCGAAGGCCTCGCCGGCTACGACGGGTGGGCGACCGGCCTGCGCCGCGAGGACTCCCCCGAGCGCGCGGACACCCCCGTCGTCGCGTGGGATTCCAAGAAGGGCAAGGTCAAGATCTCGCCCATCGCCCGCTGGACGCAGGACCAGGTCGACGCCTACATCCTCGAACACGGCGTCCTCACCAACCCCCTGCTGATGGACGGCTACGCGTCGATCGGCTGCGCCCCCTGCACCCGCCGCGTCGCCCCCGGCGAGGACGCGCGCGCGGGCCGCTGGGCCGGACGCGCCAAGACCGAGTGCGGGATCCACTGATGGCCCGCCCGCACCCCGACCCGACTGCCGTCCCCACCCCGGACAACCCGGGATCTCCCGACGTCGACAGCCCCAGGAGGCGATCGTGACAACAGCGGTGGAGCTTTCCGCGCCCGGCGCGCTCGGCCACCTCGACGCGCTCGAAGCCGAGGCCGTGCACATCTTCCGCGAGGTCGCGGGCGAGTTCGAACGGCCGGTGATCCTCTTCTCCGGCGGCAAGGACTCGATCGTCATGCTGCACCTGGCCCGCAAGGCGTTCTGGCCGGCGCAGATCCCGTTCGCGCTGCTGCACGTCGACACCGGGCACAACTTCCCCGAGGTTATCGAGTACCGCGACCGCACCGTCGCCGAGCACGGCCTGCGCCTGTACGTCGGCCATGTGCAGGAGTTCATCGACAACGGCCGCCTCCAGGAGCGCGCGGACGGCACCCGCAACCCGCTGCAGACCGTGCCGCTCCTCGACGCGATCGAGAAGAACCGCTTCGACGCGGTGTTCGGCGGCGGCCGCCGCGACGAGGAGAAGGCCCGCGCCAAGGAGCGCGTCTTCTCCCTGCGCGACGAGTTCGGCCAGTGGGACCCGCGCCGCCAGCGCCCCGAACTGTGGAACCTCTACAACGGCCGGCACCGGGTCGGCGAGCACGTCCGCGTGTTCCCGCTGTCCAACTGGACCGAGCTGGACGTGTGGCAGTACATCGAGCGCGAGGAGATCCCCCTCCCGGAGATCTACTTCTCGCACGAGCGCGACGTGTTCCTGCGCAACGGCATGTGGCTCGCCCCCGGCGAATGGGGCGGCCCCAAGGGCGACGAGCAGGTCGAGCGCCGTGTCGTCCGCTACCGCACCGTCGGCGACATGAGCTGTACCGGAGCGGTGGACTCCCCGGCCGCCACGGTGGCCGAGGTCATCGCCGAAATCGCCGTGAGCCGACTGACCGAACGGGGCGCCACGCGCGCGGACGACAAGATGTCCGAGGCCGCGATGGAAGACCGCAAGCGCGAGGGATACTTCTAAATGTCCAGCCAGAACTCCGGTACGGCAGCCGCCGGATCCACCCCGGCCGACGCCGCGGTCGGGCTGCTGCGCCTGGCCACCGCGGGCTCGGTCGACGACGGCAAATCGACCCTCGTCGGCCGCCTGTTGCACGACTCCAAGTCGGTGCTGACCGACCAGCTCGAAGCCGTCGAACGCGCCTCGCGCGACCGCGGCATGGACGAGGCCGACCTGGCGCTGCTCACCGACGGCCTGCGCGCCGAACGCGAGCAGGGCATCACGATCGACGTCGCGTACCGCTACTTCGCCACCGCGAAGCGGCGGTTCATCCTCGCCGACACCCCCGGGCACGTGCAGTACACCCGGAACATGGTGACCGGCGCGTCGACCGCGGAACTCGCCGTCGTCCTGGTCGACGCCCGCAACGGCGTCGTCGAGCAGACCCGCCGGCACCTCGCGGTGGCCGCGCTGCTGCGCGTCCCGCACGTCGTGCTGGCCGTCAACAAGATGGACCTGGTCGACTACGACGAGGCCGCGTTCGCCGCGGTCGCCAACGAGTTCACCGGCTACGCCAAGGAACTCGGCGTCCCCGACGTCACCGCGATCCCGGTGTCGGCACTGCGCGGCGACAACGTCGTTGACCCGTCCGCGCACATGGACTGGTACGGCGGCCCGACGCTCCTGGAGTTCCTGGAGACCGTCGAGACCGGCGGCCAGGACGAGCACGCGTCGGCGCGGTTCCCCGTGCAGTACGTGCTGCGCCCGCAGTCCGACGACGAGTACCGCGATTACCGCGGCTACGCGGGCCAGGTCGCGTCCGGCGTGTTCCGGGCCGGCGACCCGGTCGTGGTGCTGCCGTCCGGTTCGCGGTCCACGATCGCGGGCATCGACCGGCTCGGCGCGACCGTCGACCGCGCGCAGGCCGGCGAGTCGGTGACGATCCGCCTGGCCACCGACGTGGACGTGTCCCGCGGCGACCTGATCGCCCCGGCCGAGGCCGCGCCGCAGCCGACCCAGGACGTCGAGGCGACGGTGTGCCACGTCGCGGACAAGCCGCTGCGGCCGGGCGACCGGGTGCTGCTCAAGCACACCACGCGCACGGTCAAGGCGATCGTCAAGGAGATCCCCTACCGCGTCGACATCCAGACGCTGGAGAAGCAGCCGTCGCCGGGCGAGCTGCACCCGAACGACATCGCGCACGTCGTGCTGCGGACCGCGCAGCCGCTCGCGCTCGACCCCTACGCGGCCGGGCGCCGCACCGGGTCCTTCCTCCTCATCGACGAAGCCGACGGCTCGACGCTGACCGCCGGCATGGCCGGCCCCGCGTTCGTGGACCGCGGCGGCGAGACGGGCTCCGCGACGGACCGATGTCGCTAGCCGGCTCCCCCTCGTGGGGACTGGCCGCCGACTTCCGTCACCGGACACCACCGTCTTCCGTGCCCCTGCACGGCCGTTTCAGGGAAGGTCCCTCATGCCTGCTGCCCGCATTTCGCGCCGCAGATCAGTACGTACCGCCATAACCCTCGCCGTCCTGCCCGTCTTCGCCGTGCTGTCCGCATGCGGCTACGGCTCCGACAAGAAGGACGACACGGCCAAGCCCGCCGCGCAGGCGTCCGGCGGGCAGAGCAGCGCCGGAACGTCCGCCTCCGAAATCCGGCTCGGCTTCTTCGCCAACGTCACCCACGCCACCCCGCTGGTCGGCCTGAAGGAAGGCTTCTACCAGAAGGAACTCGGCTCGACGTCGGTCAAGACGCAGGTGTTCAACGCCGGCCCGGCCGCGATCGAAGCCCTCAAGGGCGGCTCGATCGACGCCACCTACATCGGCCCGAACCCGTCGATCTCCGGGTTCACCTCGACCAACGGCGAACTGCTGCGCATCGTCGCGGGCACCACGTCCGGCGGCGCCTCGCTCGTGGTCAAGCCGGGCATCAACTCGGCCGCCGACCTCAAGGGCAAGAAGATCGCCTCGCCGCAGCTCGGCGGCACGCAGGACGTCGCGGTCCGCTCCTGGCTCGCCCAGCAGGGCCTGAAGACCGACACCAAGGGCGGCGGCGACGTCAGCATCGTCCCGACCGACAACGCCCAGACCCTCGCCCTGTTCAAGAGCGGCGAACTGGACGGCGGCTGGCTGCCCGAGCCGTGGGCGACCCGCCTCGTCCAGGAAGCCGGCGCCAAGGTCCTCGTCGACGAGCGCACGCTGTGGCCGGAAGGCAAGTTCGTCACCACGAACCTGATCGTCCGCAAGAAGTTCCTCGACGAGCACCCCGACACCGTCGAGGCGCTCATCAAGGGCCAGGTCGCCACCACCTCGTGGATCCAGGCCAACCCGGACAAGGCCAAGACCGACGTCAACGACCAGCTGACCGCCTTCACCCAGAAGGGCCTGGCGCCGGCCGTCATCGACAACGCCTGGAAGAACATCGAGGTCACCAACGACCCGCTGGCCACGTCGCTGCTCAAGCTCAAGGACGACGGCGTGAAAGCCGGCATCACCAAGGACGCCGACATCCACGGCATCTACGACCTGACCCTGCTGAACAAGGTCCTGCAGGCGGCCGGCCAACCCACGGTCGCCGACGCCGGACTCGGCGCCAAGAAGTAGCGCCCCGAACCAGCCGGGCGCGCGGGGCGGGACCCGACCGGTTCCGCCCCGCACCCCACCAGACCACCACCGGAAGGGTCGACGCGATGTCCCAGACCGTGCACGAGAAGCCGGCCGCCGCGGCCGCGCCCGCGCGCGACGCGGTGCAGGCCGACGGCCACGCCGTGCGCCTCACCGGCGTCTCCAAGAGCTTCGGCCGCGGCGGCGCCCCCGTCCTCGACGGCATCGACCTGACGGTCGCGCCGGGCGAGTTCGTGTGCCTCCTCGGCGCGTCCGGCTGCGGCAAGTCGACCCTCCTCAACCTGGTCGCGGGCCTCGACAAGCCGTCCGCGGGCGCCATCGACGTGCCCGGCGGCCGACCCGCGCTGATGTTCCAGGAACACGCGCTGTTCCCGTGGCTCAAGGCCGGCAAGAACATCGAACTCGCGCTCAAACTCCGCGGCATGCCGCGCGAGGAGCGCAAGGCCGAAGCACAGCGCCTGCTCGCGCTGGTGCGCCTGGACACCGCGTACGACAAGCGCGTCCACGAACTGTCCGGCGGCATGCGGCAGCGCGTCGCACTCGCCCGCGCGCTCGCGCAGGCCGGCGACGTGCTGCTGATGGACGAGCCGTTCGCCGCGCTCGACGCCATCACCCGCGACGTCCTGCACGACGAACTGACCCGCATCTGGGCGGACACGGGCCGCGCCGTCGTCTTCGTGACCCACAACGTCCGCGAAGCCGTGCGCCTCGGCCAGCGCGTCGTCCTGCTGTCGTCGCGGCCCGGCCGCATCGCCCGCGAATGGACGATCGGCATCCCGCAGCCGCGCCGTATCGAAGCCCCCGACGTGTCCGCCCTGTCCATCGAAATCACCGAGCATCTGCGAGGGGAGATCCGCCGCCATGGCAAGCACTGACCTGACGAAGCCGGTCGACGCCGACGGTCCCTCCTCCGCGTCTTCTGTGTCTTCCGAGACGCCCGAGGACGTCGCGGGCCTGGAAGCCGGCCTCGACGCCCTGGAGTCCTACCAGGAAGAACGCACCCCGATCTGGCGCACCCTGCTCGCCAAGGTCGGCCCGCCCACCCTCGCCATCGCCGTCCTGATCGGCATCTGGCAGATCGCCTACTCGGCGCACCTCAAGCCCGAGTACGCGCTGCCCAGCCCGGCGCAGGTCTGGGACGCGTTCATGGTGCAGTGGCACAAGGGCGATGTCTTCGACATCCTCTGGGTCAGCCTCAAGCGCGCCGCGCTCGGCTTCCTCATGGCCCTCGCCATCGGCACCCCGCTCGGCTTGGTCGTCGCCCGCGTCCGCTGGATCCGTGCGGCGATCGGCCCGCTGCTGTCCGGCCTCCAGTCGCTGCCGTCGGTCGCGTGGGTGCCGCCCGCCGTCATCTGGTTCGGCCTCAACAACAGCGCCATCTACGCCGTCGTGCTGCTCGGCGCCGTCCCGTCGATCGCCCAAGGCATCATCTCCGGCGTCGACCAGGTCCCGCCGCTGTTCATCCGCGCCGGACGCGTCCTCGGCGCCACCGGCCTGCGCGGCGTCTGGCACATCCTGCTGCCCGCGGCACTGCCCGGCTACCTCGCCGGCGTCAAGCAAGGCTGGGCGTTCTCCTGGCGCTCCCTGATGGCCGCCGAACTCATCGCCGCCTCACCCGACCTCGGCTACGGACTCGGCCAGTTCCTCCAACAGGGCCGCGACCTCGGCGAAATGCCCATGATGATCACCGCCGTGTTCCTCATCCTCATCGTCGGCATCGGCATCGAACTGCTGGTGTTCTCCCCGCTGGAGAAGCTCGTGCTGCGCCAGCGCGGCCTCCTGGCAAGCACGAAGTAGGCTCCGGCTCCCATGAACCCCACCTTCGGCACACACGGCGACCCCGGCTCGCCCGGTCCGCCCGCGCTGCTCGCGATCGCGCACGGCAGCCGCGACCCGCGGCACGCCGAGGCCGTCGGCGCGCTCGCCGCCCGGGTCCGCGCGTTGCGGCCCGGGCTGCGCGTCGAGGTCGCGTACCTCGACCACTGCGGGCCGCGGGTGCCCGACGCGCTGGCCGCGCTCGCCGCCGACGGGTTCCGGGAAGCCGCCGCGGTGCCGCTGCTGCTGTCGTCCGCCTACCACGCCAAGCACGACGTCCCGGCCATGCTGGCGGCCGGCCGCCAGCTCCGTCTGGAGGTGCGGCAGACGCCCGCGCTCGGCCCCCACCCGCTGCTGGTCACCGCCATGGAACGCCGCCTCGCCGACGCCGGCGTGGCAGCGGGCGACCCGCGCTACGGCATCGTCCTCGCCTCCGCCGGATCCACCGACGCCGCCGCGAACGCGGCCCTCACCGGGGTCGCCCGCACGTGGCGCCGCACCGGCTGGGCGGCCGTCGCCACCGCCTACGCGGCGTCCGGGTCGCCGTCCGTCGCCGACGCGGTCGCCGCCCTGCGCCGCGGCGGCGCCGAACGCGTGGCCGTCGCCTCCTACCTCCTCGCCCCCGGCTTCCTGCCGGACCGCATCGCCGCGCAGGCCGCCGCCGCCGAAGCCGACGCGACGAGCACGACCCTCGCCGACACGCCCGAACTCGCCGCGCTCGTCCTGCGCCGCCACGAAGCCGCCACCGCCCGCACCGCCGCGGCGGCCCGCCGGACCGCCTGACCCGGCACTCCGCTGTGGCCACCCTGCGCGAAGCCCCGGACGACGTCCCGCGCGCCAGTAGGATCGCGCGCGTGATCGACACAGCGGCGACCGAACGCGGGATCCTGGCCCGCGCCTGCAACAGAGTCGGCATCGACCCGGGAGTGGCCGACAACGCCGGACTCCTGGCGTACGGCGAGAACGCGGTCTTCGCGCTCCCCCAAGCCGGCATCGTCGCCCGGATCGCCCGCGGCCCCCACCTGCTCGACCGGGCCCGCCGGGAAATCGAGGTCGCCCGCTGGCTGCGCGACCAGGACTTCCCCACCGTGCGCCCCGCCGAGCAGGTCCCCGCACAGCCCGTCTCGGTCTCCGAACGGCCGGTCACCTTCTGGGAGTTGCTGGAACCCGCGGACCGCGACCCGGACGTCAAAGACCTCGCCCGGCTGCTCAAACGCCTGCACGCCCTGCCCAGGCCGCCGTTCGCGCTGCCCGCCCGCGAACCGCTCGCGCTCGTGGAGACCTGGCTCGACTCCGCGGACGCCGCCGTCCACCTCGACGACCGGCGCTTCCTCCTCGACCGCAAAGCCGAACTCCTGGACGCCTACGCCGCGGTGCGGCCCGTGCTGGAGCCGGGGGTCGTCCACGGCGACGCGCTGCTGCGCAACGTCGGCGTGCACGGCGGCCGCCCGCTGCTCCTCGATCTGGAGAACGTGTCCGACGACCTGCGCGAACTCGACCTGATCCTCACGCCGATGGCCGCCGTACGCTACGGGCTGCCGGACGGCGCGGTGGAGAAGTTCGTCCGCAAGTACGGCTTCGATGTCACATCCTGGGACGGCTATCCCGTATTGCGGGCGGTCCGGGAGCTGGCCGCCACCGCATGGGTCGCCCAGCACGTGCCGGGGAATCCCGCCGCGGAAGACGAATTCGCCCACCGCGTACGGTGTTTGCGCACCGGAGACACCACGTCCCGGTGGCATTCCTTCTGAGTCGCGCACCGGCCCGACTGCCCTGCACGGCCGGCCCGTCCGCTGATGGCCACCCCCATGTCCGCCTGTTGGAACGGTTGTTCAGATATCGGGATGCTTGGACTACGATGAGCGGTATGACTCGGAGGACGCTGACCCGGCGCCGCGCGGTGGACTTCTGCCGCGTGTGCAGCTGCGTGTGTCCGGCCTGCTGACGTTTCGTCACCCTCGCGCCGTCTTCCTCCTCCGCTCGCCCACCCGAGACTTCCGCCGTCCGACGCCCCGTCGCGGCGCGCCTGCCGCGCGCCGCGACCGGTCCGGGCCGCGCTCCGAAGGGATTCCGTCATGACGTACGCCTCGGTCCACGCCGCCGCCCCGCGCCTCGCCCCGCACGCGCCGCACACTCAGCAGACCCCGCACATCCCGCGCCCCGCGCCCGCCCCGCACACCGCGCACCCGCCGGCCCTCTCCCGCGGCCTCTACGCCGTCCCCGACCCGCACCCCGCCGAGCCCGCCGACGTGGTGCTGGAAGACGACGGCCTCGTCCTCGACCTGGCCGGCCGCACCGCGACCGTGGACGACCGCACGCTGGACCTGACGTTCCTGGAATTCGGGCTGCTGGCCCACCTGTTGAGCAACCCGCGGCGGGTCTACACGCGCCGCCAGCTGATGGACGCGGTGTGGGGCTACCCGGACTCGGGCGAAGGCCGCACCGTCGACGTGCACGTGGCACGGCTGCGCCGCAAGGTGGGGGCGCGCCACAAGCGCCGCCTGTCGACGGTGCACCGCGTGGGCTACAAGTACCTGCCGGCGTCCTGATCCGGCCGGGGCGGTAACGCCGCGGCGGCCGGGCGTCGGGCCCGGCCGCCGTGCCACGTCAAGCAGTGCGCTTGCCGTCCGCCCACAGTTGCTCGAACTCCTCCTGGAACAACGTGAACAGGCCGCGCCGCGGATCGGACGCGCCGCCTTCGGCGCGCAGCACGAACGACGGCGACTCGACGCCGCGGGCCCGCCGCAGGTAGGGCTGGACGACGGCCACGTCGCCGTCGACGAGGTAGGCGTTGAACCGCGGGGTCTCGTCGTAGACGCGGATCTCGATGCGCCCGGGTTCGGCGAGCTTCTGCCGGATCTTGCGGGCGTGCAGGATATTGAGGGTGGTCAGGCGCGACAGTATGCCGCGCTTGACGCCCTCGTCCTTCTCCCGCTGCTTCATCGCGTCGCCGGCCGGGTTGAGGAACAGCAGCCGCATCCGGCAGCCGGCGGCGGCGAGCCGGTACAGGTCGCGGCCGGAGTAGTTCTGGCACAGCAGGTTGAGCGACACGCCCATCGCGTCGATGTCGACGGCCTCGCCGACGAGTTCGGCGACCGGGAGCTGCCGTTGCAGGGCGCTGCGGTCGGGGAAGACGCCGACCAGGTCGGCGTAGCGTCCCGCGAACAGTTCCTCGACAGCGTCCAAGGCGAGGCGTTCGCCGGCGTGCCGGCCGAGGCGGCCGTCGAGTTCGGCGAGGACGTTGGTGCAGGCGCGTTCGACCTGGCGCAGCACGTCGGCCGACAGGACGCGGTTGCGGGCCACGATGTGGCGGCCGATCTCGACTTCCTCCAGGGCGCGTTCGAGGGTGCGCCGGTCGGGGAGGTAGGGCGCGAAGCACCACCAGTTTCGGACCAGGAGTTCGCGCAGCTGCGGCAGGGTCAGGAACGCGACGAGGTCGTCGTCGGCGGGGTCCACGATGTAGCCGCGGCGGCGGCTCATCTCCCGTACGGCTTCCGCGCGTTCGACCCATTCGCTCTGCGTCGGCCCGGCCGCGGCGACGACCCAGGCGCCGTCGTCCTGGGCGGCTTGTTCGACGGTGCCGTAGACGGGCAGCAGCACTTCGCGAACGACCGAGCGCAGGCGCTGCTCGACGAGGTTGAGGTAGACGTACGCGCGTCCGGCGCGGCGGGCGCGCAGCAGCGCGTCCGCCCAGTCGTCCTCGGCCCACGACAGGTCGCCCGGTTCGGCGGGCTCCGGCACGAGCGGGCCGGGGCCGAGCGGGGGCGGCGGGCCGCTGCCGTCGAGGAGCGGCACGTACCCGTCGTCGGCGGCGGCGCGCGGGGCGGGCAGCGGGAGGCGGGAGGTGCCGCCGTACGGGGGCCGGGTGTCGGGATCGTCGTCGGGCGGCCCGGTGTCGGGCAGCGGGGCGGCGCGGCGGGCCGGTGCGGGCTCGTCCGGTGCGGTCGGGTCGTCCAGGTCGGCCGCGGGGCCGCCGTCCGCCGGGCGGTCCGCGTCGGAGGCGGCTTCCGCGTCCGACCGCGCCGCGTCGGCGTCGGGGTCCGGCAGGTCGTCGGGCTCCGGCGTGGGCGCGTTCGGGCCCAGGTCGGTCATCGAGTCCCCAATCCCATCCTCTGGTTCACGCAAGTTCGCGCGGGTTCCCGTGCGCAACGGCGTTCCGCAGCGCGTTCGTACGCATGCCCGCGGTTCCGCCGCGCGGCGCCCGTGAGCGGCAGGCGGCACCGCGGCATCACCCGGCGGCGCCGGCTTCGCGGCCACGCTGCGGCGATCACCCGGGACCGGTCGAGCGTACTTCAGCCGGGTATGCCGACCCGCCGTATACGCGCGTCAACGGTACGCGCAGTTACGGCAGTCCGGGCCCGGCGGCCCCGGTCCGGCGGCGCGGGTCCGGCGGGGCCGGACCGCCGTGCCGCGGCCCGCCCCGGACCGGCGTAGCGGCCCTGCCGATGCGGCGCCGCGGGGCCGGATGCGCGCCGTCGGGGGAATTCGTCGCGCGTTACGGCGTTTTGACGGCACTTCGCCACCAGGGGTGATGCACTCTCTGGGCAACTATTGCCAGTCGTCCACGGTGTCGTGCCGATCTCGTGAGGGTGCTCCCTCGACCTGCGCCGGAGTGGCGTCCGCGGGAAACCGCGGACGGTCCCCGCGTCGTCGGTACCAGCGAGAAGACGGAGCGGAAACCCCGCGAAGTCCCCGCGAAATCCGTGGCACCAGGAGGTCGCCATGTTGGCCACGCACACCACCACCGCCCCCGCGCCCGCCGCGGGCGCCGACACCCTTCCGGCCGCCGGCCTGGACGCCGACTTCGACCGCTACCGGCACGTCGTCGCGGCGATCTTCGACGGCCACCGCCGGGCCGTCGGCGCGTCCTCGTGCAGCTGCGGCGCGGCGGGCCCGTGCCCGCAGGAAGCGCTCGCGGCAGAGCTGCTCGACTGGATCTGAGGCCGGATCCGCCACCCATCCGGGGGAAGGGGCGCGCCGTCGCGCGCTTCCCCGGCGCCGGGTTTGCGAGGATGGCAGGTGCCCGCAGCTCGCACCCGCGAGCAACCCGTACCGAGACGACAGGTTCCGCATGCAGGTCTGGCCCGGACGTCCCTACCCGCTCGGTGCCACGTACGACGGCGCCGGCACGAACTTCGCGGTGTTCTCCGAGGCCGCGCAGCGCGTGTGGCTGTGCCTGGTCGACGAGGACGGCGGCGAGACCACGGTCGAGCTGCGCGAGACCGACGCTTTCGTACGGCACGCCTACCTGCCCGGGATCCAGCCCGGGCAGCGGTACGGCTACCGCGTGCAGGGTCCGTTCGACCCGGCGGCGGGGAACCGCTGCAACCCGAACAAGTTCCTGCTCGACCCGTACGCGAAGGCGGTCTCCGGCGAGGTCCGCTGGCACGAGGCGGTGTACAGCTACTCGTTCGACCACCCGGACCTGCCCAACGAGGCCGACTCCGGGCCGTACATGATGACGTCCGTCGTGGTGAACCCCTACTTCGACTGGGGCAACGACCGGCCGCCGCGCATCGAGTACCACGACACCGTCATCTACGAGGCGCACGTCAAGGGCCTCACCCAGCTGCACCCCGGCCTGCCCGAGGAGATCCGCGGCACCTATGCCGCGATCGGCCACCCCCTGGTCATCGAACACCTTCTCGACCTGGGCGTGACCGCGATCGAACTGATGCCCGTGCACCAGTTCGTGCACGACCACCGGCTCACCCGCCTCGGCATGCGCAACTACTGGGGCTACAACACGATCGGCTTCTTCGCCCCGCACAACGCGTACTCCTCGACCGGGGAGCGCGGGCAGCAGGTGCAGGAGTTCCGGTCGATGGTGAAGAACCTGCACGCGGCAGGCATCGAGGTCATCCTCGACGTGGTCTACAACCACACCGCCGAGGGCAACCACCTCGGCCCGACGCTGTCGTTCCGCGGCCTGGACAACCAGTCGTACTACCGGCTCGCCGACGACAAGCGGTACTACCTCGACACCACCGGCACCGGGAACTCGCTGCTGATGCGCAGCCCGCACGTGCTCCAGCTGATCATGGACTCGCTGCGGTACTGGGTGACCGACATGCATGTCGACGGGTTCCGCTTCGACCTGGCCGCCACGCTCGCCCGGCAGTTCCACGAGGTGGACCGCCTGTCGTCGTTCTTCGACGTCGTGCAGCAAGACCCGGTCGTGTCGCAGGTCAAGCTCATCGCCGAGCCGTGGGACCTCGGCGAAGGCGGCTACCAGATCGGGAACTTCCCGCCGCTGTGGACCGAATGGAACGGCAAGTACCGCGACACGGTGCGCGACTTCTGGCGCGGCGAGGAACGCACCCTCGCCGAACTCGCCTCCCGGCTGACCGGCTCGTCCGACCTCTACCAGGACGACGGGCGCCGCCCCATCGCCTCCATCAACTTCGTGACCTGCCACGACGGCTTCACGATGCGCGACCTGGTCTCGTACAACGACAAGCACAACGAGGCCAACGGCGAAGACAACCGCGACGGCGAAAGCTACAACCGCTCGTGGAACTGCGGCGCCGAAGGCGACACCGAAGACCCGGGGATCCTCGCGCTGCGCGCCCGCCAACAGCGCAACATGATGGCGACGCTGCTGCTGTCGCAAGGCGTGCCGATGATCGCGCACGGCGACGAGTTCGGCCGCTCGCAGGACGGCAACAACAACGCCTACTGCCAGGACAACGAACTCGCGTGGGTGCGCTGGCCGGACAAGGGCGAGCCGGACGGCGACCTGCTGGCGTTCACCAAGATGCTCACGCGCCTGCGGCACGACCACCCGGTGTTCCGCCGCCGCCGCTTCTTCCACGGCCGCCCCGTCCAGGGCACGCACGACGACCTCACCGACATCGCATGGTTCACCCCTGCGGGTGACGAGATGACGGACGCGGACTGGCGCGAAGCGACCGCGAAGTCCCTCGCCGTGTTCCTCAACGGCCAGGCCATCAGCGAACCCGACCCGCGCGGCCAGGCCATCTCCGACGACTCGTTCCTGCTGCTGTTCAACGCCTCGCACCGGGACCTGGAGTTCCGCATCCCGCTCAACCACGGCGCGTCGTGGACCGTCCTCGCGGAGACGGCCGACGCGGCCGGCGCCACCCGGGACGACAAGGACATGCCCGTGGTGAACGCGGGCGACCCGTGGCCGGTCCCGGCGCGGGCCATGGTGATCCTGCGGCGTCCACAGGAGTAGCCCCCGCCGGGACACGGCGGGGCCGCCCTTCCCACCCGTGTATCCGAGCCTTTACCCTACGCACTCAATCCGTGCCGAATTCGGGGTGAGGCGATGGATACGGCAAGCAGGACCAACAAAGGGCGGCTGCGCTTCGCGAGCCTGGCGGCCGCTCCGCTGCTCGTCGCGGCAACCGCGTGCAGCGCCGACAATCCGGCGAGGGCGAACGCCGGCGACTGCGTCCACGTCAGCGGCTTCGACGCGAACAGCGCGAAGAAGGTCGCGTGCACGGACGCTTCGGCGAACTACCTCGTCATCCAGAAGTTCACGAACACGTCCGACACGGACAAGTGCGATATCTACAAGGACAGGTATACCGACCTCTATGTGCTGTATCAGATCGGAGACAGCAAGTACGTCCTCTGCCTGAAGCCGACTGACGCATCGACGGCACAAACCTCCGGGGGGTTGTCGGGTAGCTCCAGTTCGGGCACTTCCAGTTCGGGTACTTCCGGATCCGGAAGCTCCAGCTCGGGCAGTTCCAGTTCCGGAAGCTCGACTTCGGGCAGTTCCGGTTCGGGCAGCTCAAGTTCCGGCAGCTCCAGTTCCGGCAGCTCCGGTTACGACCCGGAAACCGACGATCCCGTGCCGGCAACGCGGCGGGCCTCGCCGCCCGCGCCGACTCGGCGCCCGGACCACTACGGCGCCATCGCCGTGGCGAGCAACGGCGCCAACGGGAGGGCGTGGGACTACCCGACCGCGAGTGCCGCCCAGACCGCCGCGCTGAACAACTGTCCCGGGAACTGCAAGGTCCTCGTGACGTTCGTGAACAGCTGCGGCGCCGTCGCCTACAACTCCAACGCCAACAGGTACTGGGGCGGAAAAGGCGACAGTGAGGCCGAGGCCCAGAACGACGCCATATCCAATGCGGGTGGCGGACGCTGGATCGCCGTCGTGTGCACGACGCGGTACACGTCCTGAGCCATGCCCGGGACTGACGCGCTCTCGCGAACCCTCCACCGAACCGTCCACCGAGCCGTTCACCGAACCGGCGACCCGCGGAACGCGGCCTAGCGGGATTCCGGGGCGCCGTCGAGGATGTCGCGGAAGCCGTACTGCGTGTGCGGGCCGAAGACGATCTGCTCCAGGAAGCCGACCCCCTCGCGGTCCCCTACGCGCGCCTTCACCACGTGGTGGAGGTGCTGCGCGGTGGGGTCGCGCGGGTCGGCCTCGTCGAGCTTCCACGTCTCGCGGCCGACCACGCCCTCGCCCTTCCAGTGCCCGTGCGCCCACTCCGGGGACGTGTAGCCCAAGCCCTTCATCATGATGTGCCGCAGCGGCTCCAGCTCCAGCGTGGACACCGTGCCGTCCGGCAGCCGCACGTCGAACTCGGCGCGCGTCACCCGCCGCGTGCCGGGCGCGAACTCCAGGCGGTCGCCCAACGGCTCCACCCGCAGCACACCGGGGTCGTCGTGCCCGGTGATCCGCGGCACCGGGTCGACGACCGGCAGCACGAAGCCGTCGCCGCGCCAGATCTGCCCGCCGGGCTTCTGGAAGTAGCCGAGCGTCCGGCATTCGCCCGCGAAATGGATCGGCGCCCACAACCACGCGTTCGGGATCTGCGCGGCCGGCTTGCCGGCGGGCTGCGCGCCGACCGGGCGGACACCCCAGGAGCGGTCGCGTACGCCGACCACCTCGTCGTGGCGCAGCTCCAGCGTCTCCCCGTCCACCGTGACGGTGCCCGCCCACGTGCCGAACTGCAGGAAGCGGGCCATGTCGACGATCACCCGGCCGACCCCGTCGTGCATGACCGTGTGGTCCTCTTCGAACGCGCCTACCCGGGCCCGCCATTCGAGATCGGCGGTGATGCCCGTGGCGTTGTCCGCGAGCGTGAGGTGCAGCCGCCGCATCGGATCGGCCACGCGCAGCGTGAACGGCCCGACCGCGGTCACCGCCGGATCCGCGGGGGCGCTGCCCGACACGTGGAACGCGTCCTGGACGTTGCCGCGCGACACCGACAGGTGCGCGTCCGCCACACCGAGGTTCGGGTAGCGGCCGAACGCGGCCTCGACGATGAACCGGCCGTCCTGGTGCGCCGCGCCGAACCAGTACCGCCCGTACGCGTTGCGGTCGCTCGCCGCCGGAACGGCGACCGGCAGCGGAATCTGGTGGACGGGGTAGTCGTCGAAACTGGTGAGCACGGTGCGCCTCCGGTTTTCGGCCCTGAGCTGTGGCGTGTCTGCGGCGGGTGTCTGGTGTGGCTCTGGTGTGGCTCTGACTTGGCTCTGATGTGGCTCTGGTGTGGCTCTGGTGTGGCTCTGGCGGGGTCTCGGCCCTGCGGGTGGAGATTGTTGACCGGAGCAATAAAGATTGCCAGGGGCGGGCGGGGCTCCGGCGCTCTCGGGGCCGGCTCGGGACCCCGCGGCGGGCGCGCGGAGTATTGCCGCTTCTCCCGGAGGACGGCGTCAACACCGCCGTTGGCCCCGGCCATCGTCAGCCGTATGGCGTAACGGGGCGTGCCTTCCGGCGCGGGTGGGCACTCGTTCGGCATGACGCCACCCGTGGTCCCCACCGGCACGTACCGTCTGCAGCTGCAACCCGGATTCGGATTCGCCGAGGCGGCGGACGCCGTGCCGTACCTGGCGTCGCTCGGTGTGAGCCACTTGTACCTGTCGCCGATCCTGCGTGCCGTCCCCGGGTCCGGCCACGGCTACGACGTCATCGACCACAGCCTCGTCTCCCCCGAACTCGGCGGCGAAACCGGCTTCCGGGCGCTCGCCGCGGAGGCCGCCGGCGCCGGGCTCGGGATCGTCGTCGACATCGTCCCCAACCACATGGCGATGCCGGTGCCGGAGTCGCTCAACCGGCAGCTGTGGTCGGTCCTCGCGGAAGGGCCCGCGTCGCCGTACGCGGGCTGGTTCGACATCGACTGGGACGCGGGCGGCGGACGGCTCCTGCTGCCCGTCCTCGGCGCGCCCCTCGACGACGCCCTCTCCGACCTGACCGTCCGCGACGGCATGCTCCGCTACTTCGACCACACCTTCCCCCTCCGGCACGGCACCGCCGACCTTCCGCTCCGGGACGCCGTCGAGGCCCAGCACTACCGCCTGGCCGACTGGCACGAAGGCGACCTGCGCGGCAACTACCGCCGGTTCTTCACCGTGTCCTCGCTGATCGCGCTGCGCCAGGAAGACGAGGCGGTCTTCGCCGCGACCCACGCCGTGATCCTGCGGCTCGTCCGCGAAGGCCTCGTCCAAGGTCTCCGCATCGACCACCCCGACGGCCTCGCCGACCCCCGCGAGTACTTGCGCCGCCTGCGCGCCGCCACGCCGCACGACACGTGGATCGTCGTGGAGAAGATCCTCACCGGCGACGAACGCCTCCCCGGCGATTGGGACTGCGCGGGCACCACCGGGTACGACACGCTGCGGCGCATCGACGGCGTGTTCGTCGACCCGTCTTCCGCGGAGCCGCTCAGGGCGCTCCACCACGAGTTCACGGGCGCCGCCGAGCCGGGTTTCGAGCCGGTGGCGCGGGCGGGCAAGTCCGAGGTGCTGGCGGGCGGGCTCGCGGCCGAGGTGGCGCGGCTGGAAAGGGTGCTGGACCGGGCGGGCGTCACCGCGCCGGACCGGGGCGAGGCGCTGCGGGAGCTGCTGGCGTCGGTGCCGGAGTACCGGCCGTACGTGGTCGCGGGCGAGCCCGCACCGGCCGACGCGGTGCGGTTGCTGGGGGCGGCGCTGACGGGGGTGCCGGGGCGGCTCGCGGCCACCGCGCGGCGCATCGCGGACGCGGCGCTGGGGCACGACGCCGAGTTCGCGGTGCGGTTCGCGCAGGTGGCGTCGGCGGTGGCCGCGAAGGGCGTGGAGGACCGGGCGTTCTACCGGTGGTACGTGCTGAGTTCGCTGAACGAGGTGGGCGGCGAGCCGGACGAGGTGGGGCTCGCGCCGGCCGACTTCCATGCGTACTGCCGCGACCTGGCCGAGGCGTGGCCGCGCACGATGACGACGCTGTCGACGCACGACACCAAGCGCAGCCAGGACGTACGGGCGCGGCTGGCGGTGCTCGCGGAGATGCCGGACGTGTGGGCGGCGGCGGTGCGGGCGTGGGACAAGGCGGCGCGGCGGCATCGCGAGGGCGGCGGGCCGGACCGGTACGACACGTACCTGCTGTGGCAGACCCTCGTGGGGGCCTGGCCGATCTCCCCTGATCGAGTGGTCTCTTACCTGCGGAAGGCGATGCGCGAGGCGGACCGGTCGACGTCGTGGACGCGTCCGGACACCGCGTATGAGCAGGCAACCGAGGATTTCGTGCGCGCCGTGCTGGCCGACCGGGAGCTGTTCGAAGCTGTCGGGTCCTTCGTCGAACAGCTGGAAATCCCGGCGCGGACCGTCTCGTTGGGCTGCACAATGGTGCACCTGGCGATGCCCGGAGTACCCGATGTGTACCAGGGCGGCGAAGGGGTGCTGCGGACGCTCGTGGACCCGGACAACCGGGGGCCGGTCGACTTCGCGGCGGCGGCGGCCCGGTTGGCGGACTTGGACGCGGCGGGTCGGCCGACGGGGTTGGACGGGGAGAAGACGCTGGTGACGTCGGCGGTGCTGCGGTGGAGGCGGAGGGAGCCGGGGGAGTTCGGCGTGGGGGTCGGGGACGGTGCCGGGGGTGAGGCCGGGCTTCGGGCTGGAGCCGCGCCGGGCGGCGGGGTCGGGCTCGCCGACGGTGTCGGCGCCCACTACGCCGGCGTGTACGCGCACGGCTCCGCCGCGGAGCACCTGCTCGGCATGCGGCGCGGCCACACGGTCGCGTTGGCGACGCGCCTGCCGGTGCAGCTGGCCGCCCGCGGCGGCTGGGGCGACACGCAGCTCGACCTGCCCGGGGGCGGGGTGTGGACGGACCTGCTGACGGGGCGGCAGGTGCGAGCGGACGCCTTGGTGGGTGATGTCTTCGAACGGCTGCCGGTGGCGTTGCTGGAGGACGGGCACACACGCTGACAACAGCCGGGCGGTGTGGGTAGGGGGTGGGGGGTGGGCCCCCCGGAGCCGCACCCGTCATCGCACCACCCACCCCCACCTTCCGCCGAAACCACCGGAGAGGACCCCATGACCCACCTGTCCGTCTGGGCCCCCGCCGCCGCCACCGTCGACGTCGTCTCCCCCGGCGCCCCCACCCGCGCCCTCCACCCCGGCGGCCGCCCCGGCTGGTGGCACCTCGACCTCGAATCCCTGCACCACGGCGACGACTACGCCTTCTCCCTCGACGGCGGCCCCCCGCTGCCCGACCCGCGTTCCGCGTGGCAGCCCACCGGCCCCGACGGCCCGTCCCGTGTCTACGACCACGACACCTTCACGTGGACCGACACCGCCTGGCGCGGCCGCCCCCTGCCCGGCGGCGTCATCTACGAACTCCACATCGGCACCTTCACCGACGAAGGCACGTTCGACGCCGCCATCCGCCGCCTCGACCACCTCGTCGACCTCGGCGTGACCCACGTCGAACTCCTTCCGGTGGCCGCCTTCCCCGGCCGCCACGGCTGGGGCTACGACGGCGTGTGCCTGTGGGCGGCGCACGAACCGTACGGCGGCCCCGACGGCCTCAAGCGCCTGGTCGACGCCTGCCACGCCCGCGGCCTCGCGGTGATCCTCGACGTCGTCCACAACCATCTCGGCCCGTCCGGCAACTACCTTCCGCGGTACGGCCCGTACTTCACCGACCGCTACCACACGCCCTGGGGCAGCGCCGTCAACCTCGACGGCCCCGGCTCCGACGAAGTCCGCGCGTTCCTCGTCGACAGCGCCCTCGCCTGGCTCCGCGACTTCCACCTCGACGGCCTGCGCCTCGACGCCGTCCACGAACTCGAAGACCGCCGAGCCGTCCCGTTCCTCGAAGAACTCTCCGACGCCGTCGACCGCCTCGGCACCACCCTCGGCAAACCCCTCTTCACGATCGCCGAGTCCGACCTCAACGACCCGCGCGTCGTCACCCCGCGCGAAAGCGGCGGCTTGGGCATCCACGCCCAATGGAGCGACGACTTCCACCACGCCCTGCACGCCCTCCTCACCGGCGAACGCCAGGGCTACTACGTCGACTTCGGCTCCATGTCCACCCTCGCCAGAACCCTCACCCGGGTGTGGCTGCACGACGGCCGCTGGTCGTCGTTCCGCGGCCGTCACCACGGCCGCCCGGTCGACACGTCCCGCATGCCGGGCCACCGCTTCCTGGCCTACCTCCAAGACCACGACCAGGTGGGCAACCGCGCCACCGGCGACCGCATCTCGGCGCTCCTGCCCCCCGGCCTCCTCGCCGGCGCAGCCGCCCTCGTCCTTACTTCCCCCTTCACCCCCATGCTCTTCATGGGCGAGGAATGGGGCGCCTCAACCCCGTGGCAGTACTTCACCGACCACACCGACCCGGCCCTCGCCGACGCGGTACGCCGAGGCCGCCGCGCCGAGTTCGCCGCCCACGGCTGGGCCGAGCGCGACATCCCCGACCCTCAGTCCCCCGACACCGTCCGCGCCTCCCGCCTCGACTGGTCGGAACCCCTCCGCGCCCCCCACGCCGCCCTCCTCACGTGGTACCGCACCCTCATCCGCCTACGCCGCACCCACCCCGAACTCACCGACCCCCACCTGTCCGCCGTCCACGTCACCTACGACGAAGCAGCCGGCTGGCTCATGCTCCACCGCGGCCCCTTCCGCACCGCCCTCAACCTCGCCGACGAACCGGCCACCCTCCCCATGGGCACCGCCAACGCCGAAGTCCTCGCCTCCTGGGACCCCGCCACCATCGACCGCGGCCTCGCAGGCACCACCCTGACCCTGGCCCCAAGGTCGACGGCGGTGGCACGCCTGCTCAGCTGACCGGGTGGCCCCTTGAACGCGGCCACCGGCCGAAGGCCACTCCGTCGTCGATGCCGACCACGCACCCTCAGAATTCGTGGGCCGTCTGGATCGCCGGCCCGACTTGACCAACGACAAGGACTCACCATGGTCAACCGGGCCGCTGATCCGCGAAGCCCAAGGCCCATGACCGCGCTCATGAAGCGCTACAGGGCGATGAAGCGGTAGCCGTAGATCCCTTGTCGGGCCGAGATCAGTGGGGGACGGCAGAGCCCTCCGACGGTGGGTTTGACTCGAACTCCGCAGGCCGGAAGCGCTTTCAGATCACAAACAGAGTGGGTGCCGCGTCGTCCCGCTCCAGCGTCTCAACGTCAAATGCGAGCTGTGCCGCAACCGCCGTCACGTCCACGACCTCAAGGGCGCCCTTGCAGGACACGAGCGCACCGTCCGCGTCGCGGCGGACTTCGGGGGCGTCATGCCGCCAGACGCGGCCCCTGGCCGCCTGGCCGGGCAGCGGCAACGCCGCGACGTTCCGGCCGCAGACCGGGCACTCCACACGAGGCAGCTTCATCACACCTGCCAGTGTGACGGCCGCGCCCGACAGGCGCGGGTGATCCCGCGACCGGCGCCGCGACGTGCACCGTGATCACGCCCGGTAGTTCGATTACCGCAAGGGGCAGGCAGTCCGATGCATTCAGCTCCCGACGACGCCACTCGTGCCACCGCGCCAAGTTCGACGCATTGCCGAGTCGAGCCGCCGAAGTCCGGACGATGCCTTTCCGGAAAGCGAATCGCCGACATCGTCACCCACGCCCGCGAACGCGGAACCCCGGTCCGGGTGATCCGGCCGCCGAGCGCCGCCCGTGAATCCGGCTGACCCGATAGTCCGGCCCCACGCCTTCGGAAGCGGACCATCCCGGCCAGGTTCTCCGACATGCGCTTCATGCGTACCCGACTGCCGGCGTGCCGCAAGCCGACCGCCCCTGAGGTCGGCCTGCGGCCGCGGCCGAACGGCGCCTTCTCGGCACCTGGACGCGCATGGGCTCACGCAGCGGTCGCCGTTCGAGCCGGGTGTGCGCCGTCCTCGTCTAGTGCTGTGACCGGAAACGTTCACCGGGTGGCCGGTGGTCGTGATGGTCTGCGTGCCGGTTGGATGTCATGGACATCCAACCGGCGACAGGGGGTTCGGTGGCAGAGCCGGTCAAGGTCCGCAGA